>JADWMI010000011.1:0-14645 GCA_015767395.1 Bacteroidota bacterium
ATTTAAAGGCAATCAATTTTTTGATTGCCTTTTTTAGTTTAAAAAAGTATCTTTGTTTTTATGATAAAACGGCTATTTATAATGTTGATTTTAACTTGTTCCACTCAAAGTTGGGCGCAAGTAGAAAAGGATACTTTAGATTATAAATATTTAGAAGATCAGCTGTACCTTTCGGCAAACTATAATATCTTAATAAACAAGCCAGTTGAGGATGAGAATTCACTGTTTGCGGTTGCAATAGAGCTTGGTTTTATTAAGGATATTCCTTTTAATAAGCAACGCAATATTGGAATTGGTATTGGATTGGGTTATGCATTTAGCTCCTACAAAAACACTGTTAATTTGTATGTTGAGGAATTTAGTACGTCTGGATTAGAGGAGGAATATAAAACAAATAAGTTTAATACTAATTTAGTTGAAATCCCTTTTGAATTTAGATGGCGTACTTCCACCGCTAGCAAATACAGTTTTTGGAGAGTTTACGGAGGTTTGAAGTTTTCTTATACATTCTTGTCGTCTGCAGAATTAGAGCGTAATGGAGCGCTTATAAAGTTAAAAAATATGGAAGCTTTAAATAAATTTAAATATGGAGCTATATTGTCTGCGGGTTACGGTACTTGGAATGTAAATGCTTATTATGGGTTAAGTCAGTTGTTTGATAGTGTTAATGCAAGTGGAGAAGAATTAAACTTAAAAGATTTTAGTATTGGACTTAAATTTTATATACTATAAATTATGAAAACTGAGATTTGAGAAAAAATACCGAATACATATCCCCAAAATATTTCACTTAAAATGTGGGCATTAAGTCTTAATCTCGCCGAAGCAATGATACCACTTAGAATGAATAGTCCAATAAATAATATTGTTACATTTATTTCAAAGTAAAAACTAAAGCAAATTAAAAAACCTATTAACCCACCTATTGCGGCCATATGCAAGCTTATTTTACGGTTGAAATATAAAAGTATATACGATCCAATTAAACAAACTCCATAACCAATGTAAAAAATCGCTAATAAATTTACAACGGTGGTTTTATAAAGCCAATACCCAATAAATATTGAAATTGAAATAAATAACAATGTTGGAAATTTTCTTTCTTCAATAGTCGCCATGTGATAACTATGTATCATTCCAAACCGTTTCATAAGAAATAAAAGAAAAACAGGGAATGCGTAGGTGCCCAAAAAGATAACGATGAGAATGGTGTGTTCTACTGGTTTAAAAACATATTTAGGAAGAAAAAGAAAATACAACAATGCCCCAATAATTGAAAAATTAATTGGGTGGAAAAAATAAGAAATAAATTTGGCGAATTTCATAGCAGCTTTTAATCTTTTTGTTACATCTCCTTTCGCAATCTTGCAACAGGAATGTCTAGCTGTTCTCTGTATTTTGCAATGGTTCTTCGGGCTATAGGATATCCTTTTTCTTTTAATATTAGGGCCAATTTATCGTCGGTTAGAGGTTTCTTTTTATTCTCTTCTAAAACAATAGATTCTAATATGTTTTTAATCTCTTTTGTTGAAACATCTTCTCCTTGATCATTTTTCATAGATTCTGAGAAAAAATCTTTTATTAATTTTGTCCCATAAGGTGTTGCTACATATTTGCTGTTTGCTACTCTTGAAACTGTTGAAACATCCATTTCAATTACATCGGCAATATCTTTTAAAATCATAGGTTTCAACTTGCGTTCATCACCTGTTAAAAAATATGATTTCTGATGTTGCATGATTGCATTCATATTGAGTAGTAAAGTTTGTTGGCGTTGTTTTATAGCATCAATAAACCATTTTGCAGCATCTAACTTTTGCTTAATAAATTGGACAGCCTCTTTTTGAGATTTTGTTTTTTCGGTTGAATCTTTATAGCCTTTTAATAAATTATTATACTCATTTGAAATATGAAGTTCAGGAGCATTTCTTGAGTTTAGTGAAAGCTCTAATTCATTTTCAATGATTCGAATATTAAAATCAGGAACTATTTGTTCAGCAATTTTATTATTACCTACAAATGACCCACCCGGTTTTGGATTTAATTTTTCAATCTCACTGATCCCTTCTTTTAACTCATCTTCTGAGACATGAAATTTTTGTAATAATTTTAAATAATGTTTTTTTACAAAAGAATCAAAAGATTGTTCTAATATATTAATTGCCAAATGGATACTAGGTTTTTCCGTCTTTCTTTTTAATTGAATAATCAAACATTCTTTTAAATCCAATGCGCCAACACCCGGAGGATCTAATTGTTGAACAACTTTAAGTAAACGTTGTAATTCTTCAACTGTTGTGTAAATATTTTGGGTAAATGCAAGATCATCTAAAATATCCAATAAATCACGTCTAATATAACCGCTGTCATCAATGCTTCCAATTAAAAAATCCGTAATTAATACCTCCTCTTCCGTTAGTCGATAGGTATTTATTTGGTTTTTTAATGTTTGTGTGAATGAGGTTCCCGATGCATAAGGAACTTGCTTATCTTCATCGTCAGCAGAATAGTTGTTGGCTTGGGTCTTATAATTTGGTATTTCATCATCACTTAAATATTCATCAATATTTATATCTTCAGCATTAATGCTATCATTACCAGTGTCATCATATTCATCCACATTAGAGTCTGAAAATTCGTTATCTACTTCTGCACCACCTTCTAAAGCCGGGTTCTCTTCCAATTCTTGTTCCAGTTTTTGTTCAAATGCCTGCGTAGGCAATTGAATCAACTTCATCAATTGAATTTGTTGAGGAGATAATTTTTGTAATAATTTAAAATTTAGACTTTGCTTTAGCATATACTAAATAAAATTGCTTTTGATAAAAATACAAAAAAACATAGTACTTAGCCTAATATGTTTTTTAACATTTAACGTTAAAATTCGGCGTTTTGAGGCGTACGAGGATAAGGAATTACATCACGTATATTACCCATTCCTGTGGAAAATTGTACCAAGCGCTCAAAACCCAATCCGAAACCACTGTGTTCTGCAGTTCCAAATTTTCTTGTGTCTAGATACCACCACAATTCTTTTTCATCAATATTTAAATCTTTAATTTTTTGTTGAAGCACTTCAAGACGTTCTTCACGCTGACTTCCTCCAACAATTTCTCCAATACCTGGGAATAAAACATCCATTGCTCTTACCGTTTTACCATCTTGGTTCAAACGCATGTAAAAAGCTTTTATGTTGGCAGGGTAATCATATAAAATCACAGGACATTTAAAGTGTTTTTCAACTAAAAACCGTTCATGTTCACTTTGTAAATCAGTTCCCCATTCATTGATAATATATTGAAATTTTTTCTTTTTGTTGGGTTTGCAATTTCTTAGAATATCAATCGCTTCTGTATAACTTACGCGCTTAAAATTATTTTCAACAACAAAATTCAGCTTTTCAATCAAAGTCATCGGGCTTCTCTCATTGGCTGGTTTAGATTTTTCTTCTTGAACCAATCGATCATTTAAAAAAACCAAATCATCGTTACAATTTTTTATAATATAGGTAATTACTGATTTTATAAAATCCTCAGCAAGATCCATATTATCATCCAAATTATTAAAAGCAACCTCAGGTTCAATCATCCAAAACTCGGCTAAATGACGTGTTGTATTGGAATTTTCAGCTCTAAATGTAGGTCCAAAAGTATAAACTTTTCCCAAAGCCATTGCATAAGTTTCAGCCTCTAATTGACCAGATACAGTTAAATTGGTTTCTTTTCCAAAAAAGTCTTTGCTGTAGTCCACCTTGCCCTGTTCATCTTTAGGCGTATTGGCATTGTCTAGTGCTGTAACATGAAACATCTCGCCTGCTCCTTCAGCATCGGATCCTGTAATAATTGGTGCGTGAAAATTGTAAAAACCATTTTCAGTAAAATATTTGTGGACAGCAAAAGAAAGTGCTGATCGCATACGCATTACTGCGCTAAATGTATTTGTTCTTATACGTAAATGAGCATTTTCACGTAAAAACTCAAAGCTATGTTTTTTTGGTTGAATTGGATATTCATCTGGATTACAATCACCTAAAATGGTGATTTCAGATACTTGTATCTCAACATTTTGTCCTTTTCCTAAGCTTTCAGTTAGCGTACCTTTTATTGATACAGCTGCTCCAGTTGTAATTCGTTTTAAAGTAGCCTCATCTGTGTTTTCAAAATCAACTACGCATTGAATACTGTTAAGAGTAGAACCATCGTTTAGAGCAATAAATCTTTTTGCTCTAAAAGTTCTTACCCAACCTTTTATGACTATTTCTTGTAAAAAATTATTTGAACTTAAAAGTTCTACAACAGTGGTTCTCATTATATGATGTTTTAATCGCTGTAAAGATACATTAAGTATTGAAAGTTGGAAAATCTAACTTAGTTAAATATATAAGAATAAAGCTAACTTGAATTATTAATATAATCCAGAATATTTTTGTTTAACGTTCGGCAATTAAGTTAAAAACAATGTTATTTATCTCCGTTTTCCTCTTCAGGAGTTAAAATGTCCAGTACGGGTTCTAAAAAGGTTTCTTTATTGGCAATATTACGCTCTAATGAAAGCAATAATGATGGTAGTAAAATTAAATTTGAAACCATTGCAAATAAAAGCGTAATTGAAACCAGACCTCCTAATGCAATTGTGCCCCCAAAACTCGAAACGGTAAATACTAAAAAGCCAAAGAATAAAACGATGGAAGTGTAGAACATACTTACCCCAGTTTCACGTAAAGCGGCATATACCGATTGTTTAATTCTCCAATTATTGGCTTTTAATTCTTGTCGGTATTTCGCTAAAAAGTGAATGGTATCATCTACTGAAATACCGAAAGCGATGCTAAATACTAGAATAGTTGAAGGTTTTATAGGAACGCCTAAATAGCCCATTAAACCCGCTGTAATTAGTAAGGGAAACATATTTGGAATTAGTGAAATGATAATCATTTTAAAAGAACGGAACATAAAAGCCATAAACAGTGCAATAAGTAATATGGCCAATGAAAGAGAGATTACTAAATTATTTATTAGGTAGTTTGTTCCTTTTAAAAATACCAAGGCCTTTCCAGTCAAGGTAACATCGTATTTTTCTTTGGGAAATTCTTTGTCAATTTTTTGTTGTAAACGGGCTTCAATAATTTCCATCTTATCAGTGCCAATATCCTTCATGAAAGTTGTAACACGTGCGTAACGACCTGTTGAATCAACAAAATTGTCCATTAAGTGAACATTTGAAGTTGAGTTTTTTGTATATGATAATATCCAGTTTTTTTCCTGATTATTTGGTAATTGATAAAATTTAGGGTCTCCTCCGTAAAATGCTTGCTTAGAATATTTTACTAAGTTTATAATTGAAAGAGGAGGTGAGAGTTCAGGTATTTCTTCAATAGTTTCATCAAGTTTGTCTATTCTTTTTAAGGTAGCCAGGTTCATAACACCTTTTTCTTTTTTGGTGTCTATCACAATTTCCAGCGGCATAATCCCTCCAAATTCATCTTCAAAAAACACGATATCTTTAAAAAAGTCTTCGCCTTTAGGCATGTCTTCAATGATACTCCCTGAAACACGAATCATATAAATTCCAATCATACTAGCAATAATTAATATAATTGTAGTGGTGTAAACAGCAACTCTGTGAAACCTAACAACATTTTCCATCCAGTTAACAATACTGTCAATCCATTTGCGCTCTAAATGTTTTAAATGTTTTTCTTCTGGAAGCGGTAAGAAGCTATATATAATAGGAATTAATAATAAAGCCAAAATAAATATGGCTAAAATATTGATGGAAGCAATGGTTCCAAATTCTCTTAATAACTGACTTTTAGTGAAAATAAATGTTGCAAAGCCGGCAGCAGTTGTAACATTTGTCATTAAAGTAGCATTTCCAATTTTTGAAATTACGCGTTGTAATGATTTAGCCTGATTTCCGTGTTTTTTTACTTCCTGCTGATATTTGTTTATTAAAAAGATAGCATTGGGAACACCAATTACAATAATTAATGGTGGAATTAATGCCATTAAAACTGAAATTTCATATCTAAATAATCCTATAAATCCAAAAGCCCAAATAACACCTATACTTACAACTAAAAGGGTGATTAATGTTGCTCTAATGGATCTAAAAAAGAAGAAGAAAATTAATGCAGTTACTGCTAAAGCTAAAATAACGAAAAGGCCTATCTCGTCAATTATGTTTTGTGCATTCATGGTACGTATATACGGCATACCAGAAACTCTTACATCAATATTGTAGTCTTTTTCAAATGTTTCAATCGCAGGAATCAATTCATCGAATATAAAATCTTTTCGAGCAGCAGTATTTACAATCTCCTTATCCATATAAACAACAGTTCTAAGAACGCCTGTTTTTTTACTAAAAAGGAGATTGTCATAGAAAGGTAAATTGTCAAAAAGTTCAGTTTTTAACGCTAAAATTTCTTCTGCTGTTTTAGGAATTGAATCAAAAAGTGGTATTAAATCAAAAGATTCAGTTTCTTTATTTTTTACTAATTTTTTTATATCGCCGACTGAGGCTGCAAAATCTATCTGAGCAAACGTTGCTAATTTTTTTGATAAATCATTCCAGGCTTTAAACTTTTTTGGGGTAAATATCGTTGTGTCTTCAGTGGCTAATATGATTAGGTTTCCTTCTTCTCCAAAAAGGTCTAAGAACTTATCGTATTCTAAATTTATTTCATGATCCTTTGGTAAAAGGTTGGCTTCGGTATAAGAAAACCGCATGTATTGCATTTGTGTAGATAAAAGGTACGTAACAAATGCAAGTACTATTAATATATAATATCTTCTTGTTAAGATAAACCTAGAAACGCTTGTCCAAAAACCCATAAAAAAATTTTTGCAAAGGTATGAAAATTGTTTCTCTTTTAATGGATTAAGAGTTAAAATCCTAACCTGATATTAGCGGTTATTTTTAAGGCTAAATTATTGCTTCTTATAGGGTTTATGCAAGTTCGTGTATGTAAAATGGACTTCATCCAAAGCGCTTAAAAAAAGGAATGAGCCCGATACAATATCGAGCTCATCTAAATTAATTTTAGTTAATCTGTCTAACTTTTAGGAATCACTATAATAGTGTACTTATTTATGATATGATAAGTTCAACTATAGGGATAATTAAACTTTCATGATCTCTTCATCTTTCTCTTTATAGTGGTCATCAACAGTTTTACTATATTCGTCGGTCAAATTCTGAATATCAACTTCAGCATTGGCTTTCATATCTTCAGAAGCATCCCCTTTTTTAATTTCGTGCATCGCTTCTCTTCGATCATTTCTTATGCTAACTTTAGCGAACTCAGCGGCAGCTTTAGCTTGTTTAGAAAGTTCGATACGTCTTTCTTCTGTTAATGCCGGTACGTTAATAATAATAATATCGCCATTGTTCATTGGGTTAAAACCTAGATTGGCAATCATAATTGCTTTTTCAATAGTTTGTAACATTTTTTTCTCCCAAGGTTGCACAGTAATAGTGTGGGCATCCATCGTACTAATATTAGCTACCTGTGTTATTGGCGTTAACGATCCGTAATAGTCAACCATTACACTGCTAATCATTGCAGGGCTGGCTTTACCAGCTCTAATATTTCTGAATTCCTTTTCTAAATGCAAAATTGAATTTTGCATTAATTCTTTTGTACTATCAATTATAAACTCTAATTCTTCATCCATTATTGAAAAACTTTAATTATTTATTTGTCAACTTTTGTTCCTATGTTTTTTCCTGAAATCACTTTTTCAAGATTCCCTTTTGTATTCATATCAAAAACAATAATAGGTAAATTATTTTCCTGACTTAATGCAAAAGCAGTCATATCCATAATTTTTAATCCTTTATTTATAACCTCTTTGTAGGTGATATTTTCAAACTTAACGGCATCGTCATGTTTTTCTGGATCAACATTGTAAATACCATCAACCCTAGTTCCTTTTAAAATTACGTCAGCATTTATTTCAATAGCTCTTAAAACAGCAGCAGTATCAGTGGTAAAATAAGGGTTTCCTGTTCCACAACCAAAAATAACAACACGTCCTTTTTCTAGATGTCTAACAGCTCTTCTTTTAATAAATGGTTCCGCAACTTGTTCCATCTTGATGGCAGTTAATAATCGGGTTTTAATTCCAATTGCTTCAATAGCACTTTGAAGTGCCAGGCCATTGATTGCAGTTGCTAGCATTCCCATGTAGTCTCCTTGAACACGGTCAATACCATTACTTGCTCCGGCAACACCTCTAAAAATATTACCACCACCAATTACAATGGCTACTTCGATTCCTTGATCTATAATATTTTTAACTTCTCCAGCGTATTCAGCAAGGCGTTTAGGGTCAATCCCATGTTGGCGTTCACCCATTAAAGCTTCACCACTTAATTTTAATAGAATTCTTTTATAAGACATAATTGTTTTGAAAGTTATGCAAATATAAGAAATTGTTTAGAAGTATACTTTGATATATTAGCAGTGATAAATATTTTTTTTAAAAAAGTTTATTGCAAAAAAAAACCTTGTTTAAACAAGGTTTTTTTAACTTCAATATTTGAAATTGTATTATGCTATAGAAACTCTTTTGAAATCTACAACCGCAACATCACCAATAGTTTTTACATATTCGGCAACTGTTTGTTTTTCATTTTTGATGAAAACTTGGTCTAAAAGACATTTTTCAGTATCTAAAGTAGTATTATCAGAGATAAATCTTTCGATTTTTCCAGGAATAATTCTATCCCAAATAGCTTCAGGTTTTCCTTCAGCTTTTAATTCTGCTTGTAGTCTTGCTTTTTCTTGAGCAATAATTTCATCAGTTAACTGAGCTCTTGAGATATAAGTAGGAACATTTTTAAGTGTTTTACCCAATCTTCCAAGTTCGATGTTATCTTTTTCAATTACAGCAATTCTAGCTTCAGTTTCAGAAGCAACAAATGCAGGATCAAAATCTTTGTAAGATAAAATTGAAGCGCCCATTGCAGCAGCTTGCATAGAAAGGTCTTTTGCAACAACATCAGCACCAGCTACATTTGCAGATAATGCAGTAACTGCAGCAATTTTGTTTCCAGCGTGAATGTAATAACCTACAAAATCACCAGCTACTTTTTCAAAAGCACCAATTTCTAATTTTTCACCAATAACACCAGTTTGCTCAATTAATTTTTCTGCAACTGTCATTCCTCCAAAATCAGCAGCTAAAAAGGCTTCTTTTGAATCATAGTTTACTGCAGTAGCAGCTAATTCAGTAGCAAAAGCAACAAAAGCATCGTTTTTAGCAACAAAATCAGTTTCACAGTTTAATGAAACGATTGCACCTATAGTATTGTCAGCATTTACACTAGCGATTACAGCTCCTTCAGAGGTGTCTCTGTCGGCTCTTTTATCAGCTATTTTTTGTCCTTTTTTACGTAAGATACTCACTGCTTTGTCAAAATCTCCTTCTGCTTCAACAAGTGCGTTTTTACAGTCCATCATACCTGCTCCGGTAGATTTTCTTAATTTATTTACTTCTTGGGCCGTAATTTTTGCCATAGTATTATAATTTTTGTTGAATTTAAATTCAACTATTTTACTTTAATTATTTTGCTCCTTCAGCTTTAGTTTCTTTACCTTCTTTTCTTTCAGCCAATCCTTCAGCAACAGCATCAGTAATGTAACCTAAAACTTTTTCGATAGATTTTGAAGCATCATCGTTAGCAGGAACCACATAGTCAATACCTCTTGGATCAGAGTTTGTATCAGTCATTGCAAAAATTGGAATACTTAAATTCATAGCTTCAGCAACTGCAATGTGTTCTTTTTTAACATCAACTACAAAAATAGCACCAGGTAAACGAGTCATATCTACAATTGAACCTAAATTCTTTTCTAGTTTTTCACGTTGACGGTTAATTTGTAATTTTTCTCTTTTTGAAAGTGCATCAAAAGAACCATCAGTTTTCATTCTATCGATAGTAGCCATTTTTTTAACAGCTTTTCTAATAGTAGCAAAGTTTGTTAACATTCCGCCAGGCCATCTTTCTGTGATGAAAGGCATGTTGACACTTTTCGCTTTGTCTGAGATAATTTCTTTTGCTTGTTTTTTTGTAGCTACAAAAAGGATTTTTCTTCCTGAGATTGCAATTTTCTTTAAAGCTTCTGCAGCTTCATCGATTTTTGCAGCAGTTTTGTAAAGATCGATAATGTGAACGCCATTACGTTCTCCATAAATGTATGGAGCCATGTTTGGATTCCATTTTCTTGTAAGGTGACCAAAGTGTACACCCGCTTCTAATAATTCTTTTACTTCAATGTTTGCCATTTGTATTTAGTTTACGTTCCGTTGAGCTAGCAATAGGGAAGTAGCGATTTTTCGATCTTCCCTATTTGGATGCTAAACTTTTACAGTCATTGACTGATCAACAACAACTTTGTTTAATTTTAATTTCAATGAACCACCAAAAAAATTGGTGACACAATTCAAAAAAACGATTAACGTTTCGAGAATTGGAATTTTTTTCTTGCTTTCTTTTGACCGAATTTTTTACGCTCAACCATTCTTGGGTCTCTTG
Source organism: Bacteroidota bacterium (assembly GCA_015767395.1). The sequence goes on from JADWMI010000011.1 coordinate 10,546, forward strand.
TAAGTAATCCTTCTGGTTTAAGAATCAATCTGTTTTCTGGTTCTATTTCACATAAAACTCTAGAAATTGCTAAACGAATAGCTTCAGCTTGTCCTGTAATACCACCTCCAAAAACATTAACTTTAATATCAAATGCTTCTGCATTATCAGTTAAGTTTAACGCCTGCATTATTTTGTATTGTAGATGCGGAGTCGTAAAATAGTTTTTATAATCTTTTTTGTTAACTGTAATTGTGCCTTTTCCGTCAGAAACATAAACACGAGCAACAGCTGTTTTTCTTCTACCTATTTTGTGTATTGTATCCATTTATTTAAGATCGTTAAGGTTAATTACTTTAGGGGTTTGTGCAGTTTGATTATGCTCAGTACCAGCATAAACATATAAATTTCTGAACAAAGCACTACCTAAAATGTTTTTAGGTAACATTCCTTTTACTGCTTTTTCAATAAGACGTGTTGGGTCTTTTTCAAACATTTCTGTTGCAGTTAATGATCTTTGACCACCTGGATAACCTGTGTGACGAATGTAAGATTTGTCAGTCCACTTTTTTCCAGTTAAATTGATTTTCTCTGCGTTGATAACCACTACATTGTCTCCACAATCTACGTGCGGAGTGTAATTTGGCTTGTATTTACCTCTAATTAGCATTGCTATTTGAGAAGCTAGACGACCCAACGTTTGGCCGTCTGCATCAACTAATACCCACTCTTTAGTAACGGTATTCTTGTTAGCTGACACTGTTTTGTAACTTAATTTACTCACAATTAAATTCTTTGTTATAGTTAAACATTATTTTTTGTCCCTAAAAAGGGAGTGCAAATGTACAAACTATTATTTATATAACAAACAGTAAGTTAGAGATATTTTATAAGCCTTTTAAATGGTGTAAAAGCTTGTAGATTTGAAGGTTAGAAATGATGAGGATAAAGTTTAAAATTAACCATTTAACATTGGTTAAAAGTGAATAGACCAACAGCTAACAACCTGCAACCAATTTTTTAATGTGCTTCCAACCAATTTTGCCCTTCACCTAAATCTATTGTTAAAGGAACAGAAAGCTTAAAAGCATTTTCCATTTCATTTGTAATCAATGTGTTTAGGGTATCTTTTTCGTCCTTATGCATGTCAAATACCAATTCATCATGTACCTGTAAAAGCATTTTTGTTTTATAATCTCCATCCACTAATAAATGGTGAATTTTAATCATAGCCAGTTTTATGATATCGGCTGCGCTTCCTTGAATGGGTGCATTCACGGCATTTCGTTCATCAGCAGAACGAACAATGGCATTTTGAGAATTGATATTTTTTAAATACCTACGACGATGTAAAATGGTTTCAACATACCCTTCTTCACGTGCTAAATCAACCTGATTGGCAATGTATTGTCTTAGCTTAGGAAATGTTTTGTAATAGTTGTCAATTAACTCCTTGGCTTCTGCTCTAGATTTGTTTAATTGTTGCGCCAAAGTAAATGCACCTTGTCCGTATATAATCCCAAAGTTTACTGCTTTTGCATCTCCACGTTGTTCTCTTGTTACTTCTTCTAGTGGAACACCAAAAACTTTTGAGGCAGTTGCGGCGTGAATATCTTCACCTCTATTAAAAGATTCAATCATAATTTCATCTTCACTTAAGGCGGCAATAATCCTCAATTCAATTTGCGAATAATCGGCAGCTACCAAAGTATAGTTTTCGTTTCTTGGTACAAACGCTTTTCTAACGAGTCTACCTCGTTTAGTCCTAATTGGTATGTTTTGTAAGTTTGGATTGTTTGAGCTTAACCGTCCAGTAGCTGCAACCGATTGGCTATAAGTAGTATGAATTCTACCAGTGACAGCATTTACTTCTTTTGGCAAAGCATCAACATAGGTGTTTTTTAGTTTTACCAAACCACGCCAAATTAAAATATCTTTTACAATTTGATGTTTTGGAGCGAGTTTAGATAAAATTTCTTCTCCAGTTGCATATTGCCCTGTTTTGGTTTTTTTAGGTTTTTCAACTAGTTTTAAATGCTCAAAAAGCACGTCTCCCAATTGTTTAGGCGATGCCAAATTAAATTCTACTGCTGCTTCTTTATAAATGGTGTCTTCTAGTTTCTGAATATCATTGTTTAAATCTTCAGACAATGAATTTAAAAATGCAACATCTAATTTAATGCCTTCTAATTCCATAGCGGCTAAAACGCGTAACAAGGGAATTTCAATTTCTGTATACAGTTTGGTTAAATTATTTTTCTCTAAATCTTTTTCGAAAATTTGTTTTAACTGAAAAGTCAAATCCGCTTGTTCAGTCGTGTAATTGGCTTGTTTTGAGATTTCCAATTGTGTCAATAATAACTGGTTTTTACCCGTTTTTCCAATCAAAGATTCTAAGGTAATTGGTCTATAATTCAAATACGTTTCTGCAAGTACGCTCATATCATGGCGCATATCTGGACTTAATAAATAATGTGCTAAAGTAGTGTCGAATAATTTCCCCTTTAGTTGAATATTGAATTTGCTTAAAACTTTAATGTAATATTTACTGTTAGCTGAAATTTTTTCAATGGCTTCATTTTCAAAAAACGATTTAAATTCATTTAAAATTGCTTCTTGCTCATCTTCTTTAATAGCAACAAAATATCCTTTATTTTTTTCGAATGAAAAGGATATTCCAATCACTTGCGCTTCAAAACAATTGGAGCCTAAAGTTTCTAAATGAAATGCTACGGATGTTTGTTGACTTAACTTTTGAAGTGTTAATTCCCTAGAAAAAGCAGTATCAACAGATTGGTAAAGTTGACTTGAATTTTCAAGATTTTGATAACCGAAAATTTCTGTAGTAGTTTCTTTGGGTGCAGAAAATAAATCGAATTGTTGCGATTCATTACTTGGTGCTTGACTATTTGGGACAGTAACAGCTTCTTTTTCCTGAGCTTCTTCTCCATGTTTAGGAAATAATTGAAATATGGCAGGAAGGCTTTCGGCAATTCTTCTAAATTCTAATTCTTTAAAAATTTCGTTTGTTTTGTCTAGATTAGGATGATTCAATTCATAATCTGATTCATGAAATTGAACAGGGCAATCTAAAATTATAGTAGCCAGTTGTTTGGATAAAATACCGAGATCTTTATTCGCTTCAATTTTTTCTTTCATTTTGCCTTTTAGCTCATGGGTATTTGCCAATAAATTTTCCATACTGCCATATTCTTTCAAAAACTTTTTGGCTGTTTTGTCACCAACACCAGGCAATCCAGGGATATTGTCTACTGCGTCTCCCATCATTCCTAAATAATCAATTACTTGTTCTGGGCGTTCTACTTCAAACCTAGCTTGTACTTCAGGAATCCCCCATTTTTCAATACCATTTCCCATTCGGGCAGGTTTGTACATAAAAATATTTTCAGAAACCAACTGTGCGAAATCTTTATCAGGAGTCACCATAAATACTTGATAACCTTCTTTTTCTGCCTGTTTAGAAAGAGTTCCAATCAAATCATCTGCTTCAAAACCTTCTTTTTCAACAATTGGAATGTGCATAGCCTCCAATATTTTATGGATATATGGAACAGCAATTTTAATAGCTTCAGGTGTTTCTTGTCTATTCGATTTATATTCAGGAAATGCCTCGTTTCTGCTATGTGAACCGCCTTTATCAAATGCTACAGCTAAATGATCTGGTTTTTCACGTTTAATAACATCGAGCAATGAATTGGTAAAACCTAATATTGCCGAGGTATCCATTCCTTTTGAATTAATCCTTGGGTTTTTAATTAAGGCATAGTAACCACGAAAAATTAAGGCGAAAGCATCTAAAAGGAATAAGCGTTTTTGTGTAGACATTGAACAGAATTATTGAAAATTTAATTTGAGTAAAAGTAGTAAAATCAATTTTAACATTACATTAATTAAGTACTGAAACTATTTTACGACAGATACGTTATATTTACTTTTTTCAAAACCTATTTTATTTTATGATTCGTTGGATAATTTTTGTTGCATTTGTATTATTTGTTGATTTTTATGCCTTTCAAAGTGTAAAAACCATTACTAAAAATAAAATTGTATTTGTTTTTTACTGGCTATTTTCTTTAGCTGTTTTAGGCAATGTTATTTAC
>JADWMI010000011.1:14745-17277 GCA_015767395.1 Bacteroidota bacterium
AAATACAATTACCAAGTAGTAAATCATACCTTGGCTTTTGATGATTTACCATCGGCATTCGACGGATTTAAAATTACCCATATTTCTGATATTCACAGTGGAAGTTTTGACGATGCTGAAAAAATCAACCATGGTATTGATTTAATTAATGAGCAAAATTCAGATGTAATTTTGTTTACAGGAGATATTGTAAATAATACAGCCGATGAAATGGATCCGTGGATTCCATATTTTAAAAAGTTAGAAGCGAAACAAGGAAAATTCTCGGTTTTAGGAAATCATGATTATGGTGAGTATGTCCGTTGGAAAACCCCAGAAGAAAAAGCGTTGAATTTTCAAGCAATAAAAGATATTCACCCAAAAATAGGCTTTGATTTATTGTTAAACGATAGTGTTTATTTAGAAAAAGGAAATGAAAAAATAGCACTTGTTGGTGTTGAAAACTGGGGAACTAGATTTAAAAAAGCAGGGGATTTACAATTGGCATCAGAAAAAATAGCCAAAGAAGATTTTAAAATTTTAATGAGTCACGATCCTTCCCATTGGAATACTGAAGTTAAAACAGCTGATAAAAATTATCATCTTACGCTAAGTGGGCACACCCATGGAATGCAGTTTGGGATTGAAATACCAGGGTTGAAATGGAGTCCGGTTCAATATGTTTATGAACAGTGGGCAGGGATTTATTCAAACCTAGGTAGGTATATAAATGTGAACCGTGGATTTGGGTTTTTAGCCTTTCCAGGAAGGGTTGGAATTTGGCCAGAAATAACGGTGATTACTTTGAAAAAGTTAAAAGATTAAAGGATAAGTTTGAAAAAGTAAGTGTTAAAGCAAGGTCTAATATTTGTTAATTAACACTATAAACAAAAATGTGAAATCACTATAATTCACAATAAATTAATGACTAACTACTTGGTTGTTATCGAAAATTTCATCAATTTCACACCATAAATTAATTATGGCAACAGAAATTTTCTTATTAAATATATCAGGTCAAGATAAACCAGGATTAAGCGAAGCATTAACAGGTGTTTTATCTGAGTATGGCGCAAAAATTTTAGATATTGGTCAAGCAAATATTCATGATACTTTATCATTAGGTATGATGTTTGAAATTCAGTCTGGAGAAAAATCAGCGGCAGTGCTTAAAGATTTACTTTTTAAATCGTACGAGTTGGGTATTTCAGCAAAGTTTAGCCCAATTTCACTTGAAGATTATGAAAAATGGGTGAAACTTCAAGGTAAAGACAGGTATATTATTACAATTTTAGGTGAAAAATTGGAGGCAAAACAAATATCGGAGGTAACAAAAGTTATTTCTGATAATAATTTGAATATCGATTCTATTAAGCGACTTACTGGTCGTTTATCATTGGTAAAAGAAGATGAATATCCGAGAGCATCTATACAATTGTCTATAAGAGGAAAAATAGATTGTAAAGCTGATTTTACTGAGCGGTTTATGAAGATTTCTCGAGATTTGAATGTCGATATTGCTTTTCAAGAAGATAATATTTATAGAAGAAACAGGCGCTTGGTGTGTTTTGATATGGATTCAACCTTAATACAAACTGAGGTTATTGATGAGTTAGCTGCACGAGCAGGTGTAGGTGAACAAGTAAAAGCCATTACTGAATCTGCAATGAATGGCGAAATTGAATTTAAAGAAAGTTTTAAGAAAAGAATGAAACTTTTAGAAGGTCTTAGTGAAGATGTACTGCAAGATATCGCCGTGAATTTGCCAATTACTAAAGGTGCAAGACGGTTAATTGATGCGCTTAAAAGTTACGGATTTAAAACAGCGATCCTCTCAGGTGGATTTGCCTACTTTGGAAATTATTTAAAGAAAGAGTTAGGTATAGACTATGTGTATGCGAATCAATTAGAAATTAAAGATGGTAAATTAACAGGTAATTATCTTGGTGAAATTGTAGATGGCAATAAAAAAGCAGAATATCTCCAAGAAATTGCGGAAAAAGAAGGCATTGATATTCGTCAAACTATTGCAGTTGGTGATGGAGCCAATGATTTGGAAATGCTTAATATTGCTGGTTTAGGTATTGCGTTTCATGCAAAACCAACAGTGAAAGATAATGCACAAAGTTCTATTTCAAGTATAGGGTTGGATGGAGTGTTGTACCTTTTAGGTTATCATGACAGGCAAATTGATTTGATAGTTTAAAAGCTCATTAAACTGTTAATTGCCTTTATTCAATTAAAATGTTACATTTGTATTTAAGTAAATGTTCATTTTTAAATTTTTTTATAGAAAAATTAATAGTTTATGGCAAAATTTGGCGAGTTAATAGGTTCAGATATTCCTGTTTTAATTGATTTTTATACCGAATGGGAAGATGACTCTAACAATTTTCATGCAACGTTACGTGATGTAGCTGCTGCACTTGGTGATAGCGCTAAAGTGATAAAAATTGATGTAGAGAAAAATGAGATCTTGGCAAATGCGCTAAGGATTAAAGGGAACCCAACATTTATTATTTATAAAGATGGCGAAATGAAATGGCGCCAATC
>JADWMI010000011.1:17377-20871 GCA_015767395.1 Bacteroidota bacterium
TATTATTTTTTGATAAATAGCAGGATGTTCGGTAATGTTTTTTCCAATACAAAAAAAAGTTGCTTTGGCATTGTATTCTTGAAGTTTGTCCAATGTCCAGCTAGTTATTTTAGGTGTTGGACCATCGTCAAATGTTAAATACAATACTTTTTCTTTTGAAGAAAAACTCCAAACCCAATTTTTAAATAATAATTTTAGAAAGTCTGGAGTTTTTATAAAATAACGCTTCATTATTCTTTAATCAAAAAATCAAATAATTTCAGATAACTTATATATTCATCTTTTAAGGAATTAGAATAGTCTTCAGAATCGAACTGTGTTGCTGTTTTCACTACTTGGTCGTACATTAAAAGGCTGCGCTCAATTTCGTTAAAAATTCCCTCAATGTCATTTTCGCTAAATTGACTGTAGTAAGTTAAATTTTCTTGAAAAACAGTACTTAATTCACTAACTAAAGTTCGTGCTTTTTCATTTTCATTTAAAAGGTAATACAAGTCGATATAAGAGATAAGCATACTGTAATGACCAAATTTGTTTACTGGCATTTTCTCTAATGAAATGTCAAGTATTTCTTTTGCTTTTTCAACTTGTCCTTCACTAATTAAGATTCTGGCCAAGCGCTCCATATTGTTTCTGTAGGTTACAGAATTTTTTCTTGTTTCTGGATCTAGATAAATGTTGTCATCTGTAATGTTTCTCCAATCCCAATTCATTACATTTTTATACATAATGTCTGAATTTATTCGGCCCATTTCAAAGAAATTACTTTGATTAGGAGTGTAAATTGGCACCAGCTTAAATGTCATTCCATCTAATTGTAAATAGTCTTTTAACCAAATATATTCTTCATCAGCCTGAGCGCCACCAGTAAAGTAGATCGGTTTTTCCCAATGGTTATTGGCCAAAATATCGAGCATTAAAATTCTATTTTTGGTCAATGAAGAACCAATTTCAATATCGATATAAGGAACAATTAAAGCACTGTCTTTTTGAGCTACAATTCCGTTTCTTAAAACTGCTTCTTTGTCAACAGGAATTCTTATTTTATTAGAAGGCAATATTTTTTCTTTAATACCGTCATCGTCCAAATCAAAGTAGGTGATGTCGTTTTCGCTTTCAATCCATTTCATAAAAAATTCAATATCGACAACAGAATCCTTTAATTGAGGAAAGTTCATTTCTTGAACTTCTTCAAAAAAGTAAGCAACATCTAAAGTTCCCCATTTGTATTTATCGTGGGTTAATTGCGAAGGAATTGGATCGGCTTCATATGTTTTTCGCTTCATTTGATCAATGTACCAATCGGTTGCAAATAAACTGGTATTGATCAGTTTCATATCCGTTCGGTAATCTTCAACTTCTTGCATATACCACAGCGGAAAAGTATCATTGTCGCCAATAGTAAATAATATAGCATTTGGATCGCAAGAATCTAAATATGCTTTTGCATTTAAATGAGAAGTATAACGGTTAGATCTGTCATGGTCGTCCCAGTTTTCGGAAGCCATTATAGTTGGCACTGCCAATAGTGAAACCACCGAAACGGCGATTGCCACTGTTTTGGGGTTGGCAAATTCTTTTAATTTCTCGAATAAGGCTAAAACGCCAAAACCTACCCAAATGGCAAAAATGTAAAAGGAGCCAACAATGGCATAATCTCTTTCACGCGGTTCAAAAGGTTTTGGATTTGTGTAAAATATAATGGCTAAGCCTGTAAAAGCAAAGAAAAGGAATAAGACATAGAAATCGTTTTTATCCTTTTTAAAATGAAAGTACAGCCCTATCATTCCTAAAATAAAAGGCAAGAAATAATATTTATTTCGTCCTTTATTATTTTCAACATCTGAAGGTAAATTGGATTGTGGGCCTAAACGCATTTCGTCAATAAAATCTATTCCACTTAACCAATTTCCGTTTTGAATATCAAGTTGCCCTTGTTCATCATTTTGTCTTCCAACAAAGTTCCACATAAAATAACGGCCATACATATATCCAAATTGAAAATCGACCATGTATTTGATGTTTTCAATAAAAGTTGGACGACGTTTGCTATTTTGTGGAATACCCGCTATGGCTTTGTAATTCTTTATTACATTGGCATCGGTACTTACCATCCTAGGAATTACTCCTTTGTGTTTACTGCTCCAGTTTGGTAAAGCATCTTTATAATGGTTTACAATAACGTACTTATTTGTTTTAAAATCTTTTTCGTATTTGGGCTTGTCGTCTCGAGTTGGATTTGTGTTATCGGTATCTCTGTTATAAACCAAAGAGTAATAAGTGTCGTAAAATACATTTGCATCACCATATTGTTCTCGGTCATAATAGGCTAATAATTCTCTAGCACTTGAAGGGTTGTTTTCGTTAATGGTTGTATTGGCATTTGCTCTAATAGGTAACATTAACCAAGAAGAAAACCCAATCATAATAAATAACACAGAAAGAATAACAGTGTTGGCGTCAACCAATTGTTTTTTATGGGTGTACTTAATTCCAAAATAAAATAAGGCTACTAATAAAACGGCTGCAATAATACTTCCTGAATTAAAAGGGAGTCCAATGGAATTTACAAAAAACAATTCTAACGCACTGAAATATCTTAAGGTATACGGGAATAGCATTTTAAACACAAACATTAAAACCAATATCGATACGATATTAGCGACTACAAATTGTTTTGTATTTAAGTTTTTATATTTTTTGTAGATGTATAAAAATACGATTGAAGGAATTACCAATAAAGATAATATATGAACTCCAAAAGACAAGCCAACCACAAAACTGATTAACAACAACCATTTATTTCCTTGTGGTTTGTCCATTTCAGCTTCCCAGCGAATCCCCAGCCAGAATAGCAAGGCCATTAAAAATGAAGACATGGCGTATACTTCAGCTTCAACTGCACTAAACCAAAAACTGTCTGAAAATGTATAGGTCAATGCGCCAACAACGCCACTTCCTAATATGGCAATGTATGAGCTAGATGTAAGTTCATATGATTTTTCAACTAGTTTTTTACCCAAAGCAGTAATGGTCCAAAACATGAATAAAATAGTAAATGCACTTGCTAAGGCCGACATGAAGTTTACCATTTTGGCTATTTCTGCAACGTCAGTTGTAAACATAGCAAAAAACGCACCTAGCATTTGAAAAAGAGGTGCTCCTGGTGGATGTCCAACTTCTAATTTCACAGCTGTTGAAATATATTCTCCACAATCCCAGTAGCTAACTGTAGGTTCTAAAGTAAGTGTATAGGTAAGTAACGCAATTGCAAAAGTGGCCCATCCAAACAAGGTGTTCCATTTAGAAAAATTAAACGAATTCATATGAAAATTTTTATCGAGGCGAATTTAACAAAATTAATCTTAAATATGTTAAGTGAGCTTAATTTAGGGGTGTTAATGTATTGCTAAAAGTTAAATGTGCATTTTTTTTAAAAAAAAGAACAAAAATATTTGCCAAATTAAAACTTTGCTTTAAATTTGCACGCTCAA
>JADWMI010000316.1 GCA_015767395.1 Bacteroidota bacterium
GCAATAAAAAACGGATTTGAAACAAATGAATATTAACTTTCATTTATTTAAGGTAAAAAAATTTATTTTTTTCTTGAAAAATAGAAATAAAATATGACAATCACGATTGCAACAATAATTAATGTAACCTCCATAATATTAAGTTTTTGAATTACTAAAATACAAGAAACAAATTAAAAAATTACTGAAATTTATCAAAAAAATTAAATGATAATAAAAACAAAGTATCAATCTAGATGTAGTAATTACAAAAAAAATATGTCTTAGGTACAAAATATACTAGTTGATAAAACACAAAAAGCCAGAGAATATAGATCCTCTGGCCTTTTTGTTTAATGGATTGTAAATTGTCAATCTCTTTTAGAATGCTTTATTTAACAAAGATTACTCTCCGTGCATCCATTCTTTTTTTCCTAATAACTGTTCTTCAGTTTCTTCGTTATCTTCATCAGGAACACAACAATCAACTGGACAAACAGAAGCACATTGAGGTTCATCATGGAAACCTTTACACTCTGTACATTTATCAGTTACAATAAAGTAAAACTCATCAGATACTGCTTCATTCATTTCATCAGCATCAGCTTCTCCCCCACCCGGTAAAGTAATTGTTCCGCTTAAAGCAGTTTCATCAGCATACGCCCACTCACTATCTGGTTCGTATATTGCATTATTTGGACATTCTGAAATACATGCATCACAATTAATACATTCGTCTGTTATTTTAATAGCCATATTATTTTAATTTAATTTTTTAATAATTATTACAAAGTTATAATTTTTTACCTTATCAAATGTGACATAAGTCATTAATAGATTTAAAAACAAATTATAAATTTGGTCAAACTATAATTAGGTAGAAAAATTTCTATAAATTTAAAAAAAATATTCTAATTAACATTAATTATGATTTCAGATAAAGTAAAATTACAGCCTGAAGTAATAGAAGCCGTTGTAATTCGGTTTGTAGGAGATTCTGGAGATGGAATGCAGCTCACAGGAACTCAATTTTCAGATACCTCTGCTATGTTCGGAAATGATATTGCAACTTTTCCAAATTATCCTTCCGAAATTAGAGCTCCTCAAGGAAGCTTGTATGGTGTTTCTGGATTTCAAGTACACATTGGTAGCGTTGAAATTAGTACACCAGGTGATAACTTGGACTTATTAGTTGCTATGAATCCTGCTGGTTTAAAAACCAATTTATATGCAGTAAAACCAGGGCATACTATTATTGTTGATACTGATGCTTTTTCTAAAAAGAATTTGGAAAAAGCGCAATATGAAAGCAATCCTTTGGAAGATGGAAGTCTTGAAAATTACAGAGTAATTCAAGTTGGTATGAGCTCTTTAACTAAAGTAGCTTTAAAAAAAGTTGAAGGATTGGATAATAAATCCATTGCTCGAAGTAAAAATATGTTTGCTTTAGGGATGGTTTATTGGATGTATGGTAGATCTAAAGATTACACTATTGATTTTTTTAACAAAAAATTTAAATCAAAGCCTGCTGTAATTGAAGCAAATACAAAAGTTTTAAATGCTGGTTATAATTATGCAAACACATTGGAGTTAATGCCAAATGCATACACCATTTCTCCAGCAAAAATGAGACCAGGAACCTATAGGATTATTATGGGTAACACAGCTACGGCTTGGGGATTTTTAGCTGCTGCAGAAAAATCTGGATTGGAATTATTTTTAGGCTCCTACCCTATTACACCAGCTACTGATATTTTACATGAACTTGTAAAACACAAACATTTTGGCGTAAAAGCTTTTCAAGCTGAAGATGAAATTGCAGGAATCGCCTCAGCTATTGGTGCTTCTTTCGCAGGTGATTTAGCAATCACAACCACTTCTGGCCCTGGACTGGCCTTAAAAGGGGAAGCTTTAGGCTTGGCAATGATTATGGAGCTGCCATTGGTCGTAGTAAACGTTCAACGTGGTGGACCATCAACTGGCTTACCTACAAAAACAGAACAGTCGGATTTATTACAAGCAATGTATGGTAGAAATGGAGAAAGTCCCGTAATTGTTCTTGCAGCGAGTACACCTGCAGACTGTTTTAATTTTGCTTTTGAAGCTTCAAGACTTGCTTTAGAGCATATGACTCCGGTTATTTTATTAACCGATGGTTATATTGCAAACGGATCAGCGCCTTGGAAAATAATAAGTGTTGATGATTTACCTGAAATTAAAAATAGATTGACTAAAGAAGTTGTTGAAAATTGGCATCCTTACCATAGAGATGAAAACACTTTGGCGCGTGATTGGGCAATTCCTGGCACACCGGGACTTGAACATAGAGTTGGTGGTTTAGAAAAAGACAGTCTTACCGGCAATGTTTCTCAAGCTCCTGAAAATCATGAAAAAATGACCAGAACTAGGGCTGAGAAAATAAAACGTGTTCAAAATAATATTCCAGATATCAAAACTGAATTTGCCGATAGTGGAGATTTATTAGTAATTGGATGGGGAGGAACCTATGGTTCGTTACATTCAGCTGTTAAACAAATAAATGAAGAAGGATATAAAAAAATAGGCTTGGCACATTTCAACTATATAAATCCACTTCCAAAAAACACCGAAGAATTATTAAAAAGGTTCAAAAAAATTATTGTTTGTGAATTAAATGATGGGCAATTTGCTAAAATTTTAAGAATCAACTTTGAAGGCTTTCAATTTATACAAAAAAATAAAATCCAAGGTTTGCCTTTTGGAAACAACGAACTAATAGAAGAATTTAAAAAACTAGTAGACTAATTATGGAAGCAACTACAGAACAAAAATATACATTTAAAGACTTTGCTAGTGACCAAGAAGTACGTTGGTGTCCTGGTTGTGATGACTATGTAATTTTACGATCTATGCAAAAGGCGCTTCCTGAAATGGGCGTTAAAAGAGAAGACGTAGTATTTATTTCAGGTATTGGATGCTCATCGCGTTTTCCTTACTATATGAACACTTACGGTATGCATACCATTCATGGTAGAGCCCCAGGGATTGCTACTGGCGTTAAATTAGCAAACCCTAATTTAAGTGTTTGGGTAATGACAGGTGATGGTGATGCAATGGCAATTGGAGGAAATCATTTCATTCATGTTTTAAGAAGAAACGTAGATATAAATATTGTACTATTCAATAATGAAATTTACGGCTTAACCAAAGGTCAGTTCTCACCTACTTCATTGGTTGGTCAAAAAACAAAATCATCTCCTTACGGAAATACACAACCTCCATTTACGCCTGGTGAATTGGCCCTTGGAGCTGGAGCACGTTTCTTTGGTAGAATTGGTGGTAATGTCCCAAAAGATATTACGCAAATGATGATTAATGCTCAAAA
>JADWMI010000317.1 GCA_015767395.1 Bacteroidota bacterium
AACAAATTAGATAAAAGAGAATTCTTAAAAAAGTTATCGATATATGCTGTTGGTGGACTTACAGTACCTTCTCTGTTAAGTTTTATTATGCCTAATTATAAAGATAACATTCAGGTTCAACAAAACGATCCAAGATTAAAATCTGAATTTATAACTTATAATGCTGTAAAAGGTGGAGGTGAAATTCGTAGTTTACTTTCAAGACCCATTGATGCCAAAAACAAATTACCAGGAATAATTGTAGTTCATGAAAATCGAGGATTAAATCCTTATATTGAAGATGTAGGCCGCAGAACTGCATTAGAGGGTTTTATTTCATTAGCTCCGGATGCACTTACGCCATTGGGAGGTTATCCAGGAAATGACGACGATGGTAGAACAATGCAACGAGAAAGGGATAGAAATGAAATGCTAGAAGATTTTATTGCAGCTTATCAATATTTAAAATCACATCCGGAATGCAATGGGAAAGTTGGTGTTGTTGGATTTTGCTTTGGAGGTTGGGTTTCTAATATGATGGCTGTTAAAATTCCAGATTTGCTAGCTGCAGTTCCCTATTATGGTGGACAACCAACTGCCGAAGAGGTACTAAGTATCAATGCTTCTTTACTTTTACAATACGCTGAGTTAGATAAGAGAGTAAACGCAGGATGGCCTGCTTACGAAAAAGCTTTAAAGGAAAACAAAAAAGAGCATATCGCTTATATCTATCCAAATGTAAATCATGGTTTTCACAATAATACTACGCCCAGGTATGACAAAGAAGCCGCAGAACTTTCATGGCAACGTACAATCGCTTTTTTTAAAGAAAAATTAGTTTAGAAACAGGTAAAAAACAACCTGAGGCTATCCTGCTTTATAAAAAATGTGGTAATCACATTATTGAAAATTATGGACCATACAAAGGAGTTGAAAACAGTATTTGTTTTGAAAAAAAATTAACAACCACATAAACTGAATATATTTAATGATGATTGGACTTTTTAAATTTACTATGCATCTCTTTGGGTAAAAGAAACTACTGGAATTTAAACCACTTTTTCTATTTTGGTTTTTCATTAAAACACTTACGTTTTCAGTAATTGAATTCAAATTTGTACCACAACAAATTGTTTATATATCTCTTAAAAAAAGGGTGAAACTTATAATTTTAGCTTAATTTTAAGGGATTATTATTATTTTACTAAATAACATTTCAATTTAACAAATACCAACGGTATTAAACATTAATTTCAACAATACATTATTTATGAAAACATTTAAACTTTATACGTTTGTACTACTCGCAATTACATTATTAACAAATAACACTTACGCTCAAGAAGTAAAAGACAGTATTCCTTCAAGAGAAAAAGGGGAACTTCAAACAATGACAGGTACCGTTAAAACAATTGTAGCTGAAACACGTGAAATTACATTAATGGGAGAAAATGGTGAACTTAACACTATTACTGCTGGTGAAGAAGTAGAAAGATTTAATGAAATTGAGGTTGGCGATGCGATCACATTTGATTATTACATATATATGAAAGCAGAATTTCGTGATCCTACTCCAGAAGAAATTGCTGAACCCTTGGTAATTGTAGCTGAAGTTGCAAAAGCAACCAATGATGAAGTGCCGGCTGGAGCTGTTGGTGCTGTTGTTAGAGCAGTAGTTACTATTGAAGCTTTGAATCGTATTTTTATGCAAGCTATAGTAAAAGGTCCTGGAGGAAATTATTTAACTATCCAAATGGAAGATGAAGATTTTATTCAAGAACTTCACATTGGTCAAGTATTTATTTTAACCTATGCTGAAGCTATTGCTGTTTCATTGGAAAAAGTAAGCAAATAATAAAACTACGTTTAAACATCTTAAAAAAAGACTTCGCAATGCGAAGTCTTTTTTATCTAGTAAACCCTTAAAATATTTTAATTTAAAATTACTATTTTAGTGATGTAACTACTAAATTTTGAAATTTGGAATCTATTAAACAATTCATTCTGATTGGTGTATTATCAATAAGCTTTCTTTGTTGCAAACAAAAAGAAGGTGCCAAATCCACTAAAATGGACATTCTACCACAAAAAACAATTGAATTAATTGGCAGTTATGCTTCCTCTGCGTATGAAAAACGAGATGAAGGTTATGATTGGGTAGGCGTTTCTGTAACAAAAAAAACAGATAGTACGATACATATTTCTATAAGATCAAGAGCTGATAAAAAGAAACCAACCTGCACCTTTGATGCAGAAGCGCTAAAATTAAACGAGACGACTTATCAATCTAATTTTGAAGGTAAAGACATACTTTATGTTTTTAATAAAACATCATTAACAATTAAAACCAAGCTAAAGGAAGAAATAAGCACGCTCAATTATTTTTGTTCAGGTGGTGCTAGTTTAGCTGCTACTTATACAAAACTTAATAAGGGTTTAGATCAAACACAAATTGATAAAACTATTTTTAATAAAACACTTTCTCTTCAAAATATTAGTTTTGAAATAAGTAGTACGGGCAAAGGTTCCTTTCAATATTTAAAAATAAAACCCTTTGGATTGGAAATTGACAATTCAGAAATTAATATGGAAATTGATGGAAGCATTGTAAATGCTGAAATTGAAGATTTAAACTCCGATGGTTTTCCTGAGATACTCGTTTATTCAGTTTCAGCTGGAAGTGGTAGTTATGGAAACGTAATAGGCTATTCTGTAAATAACGGAAAATCTATCAGTCAAATTTACTTTCCTCCTATTTCTGAAAATCTTCAAGTAAACAAAGGATATATGGGACACGATGCGTTTGCTATTGTTGAGACAACTTTAATGCAACGATTTCAAACCTATAACGAAGGAGATACCAACGCCAATCCTACAGGGAACATTCGTCAAATTCAATATAAATTAATAGATGGAGAAGCCTCTAGAAGATTCGTAATTGACAAGGTTATTGAATATCCTACAAAATAAATATTACATTCTTTACTTAGGCAACTTCTCTTTCAATGCCTCTACAATATTATATACTGCCGGACAAACTTCTGTGTTCTTTAAAGTCAAGTCTGTCAATTGAATAAACTTTCGTCTATCTGTGTGTGGATACTCACTACAAGCTTTTGGACGTACATCATAAATAGTACAGCTATTATCTGATAAATCTAAAAAGGTACAAGGAGCCGTTTTAAGCACATAAAAATCATCCTTATCTCTTTCTAAATATTGTTCTGTAAATACCACAACTTTCATTCTAAAATGCTTAGAAATACGCTCAACATCTTTATTTGTAAAGATAGGACTCGTTGTTTTACAACAATTTCCACAGGTTAAACAGTCCGTTTTTTCGAACTCTTTCTTATGCAAATC
>JADWMI010000088.1:0-6599 GCA_015767395.1 Bacteroidota bacterium
TAACTGCAACTGAAAACTATTAACTATTAAGAATAGCAGCCATTTCTAGTTGTAACTTTTTTGCCTCTTCTTGGGCTTTCATTGCAAAATCTTCATTTTTTCCAGCATAAATAATACCTCTTGAAGAATTTATCAATAAACCACAGTCTTTATTCAAACCATATTTACAAACATCTTGTAAATTACCTCCTTGTGCTCCAATACCAGGCACTAATAAGAAATGATCAGGAACAATTTTTCTAATGTCTGAAAAATATTCAGCTTTGGTGGCTCCAACTACAAACATTAAATTTTCTGAGTTTTTCCAGGTTAAAGCTGTTTTTAGAACTTCTTTATAGAGCGCTTCATCCTGCGTTTTCAATCCTTGAAAATCCAATCCGCCTTTGTTAGATGTTAAAGCTAAAAGAATGGTTGTTTTATTTTCAAAAGCTAGAAAGGGTTCAACAGAATCGCTTCCCATATATGGTGCAACAGTTACAGAATCAAAATTTAAATCTTCAAAAAAGGCTTTGGCATACATCGTTGAAGTATTTCCAATATCGCCTCGTTTTGCATCTGCAATGGTGAATATCTCTGGATAGTTTTCATTGATATAATTGATGGTTTTTTCTAAAGCTTGCCAACCTTTAATGCCATAAGCTTCATAAAAAGCGGTGTTTGGCTTGTAGGCAACTGCTAAATGATGTGTGGCATCAATTATTTGTTTGTTGAATTCAAAAATCGGATCTTTTTCAGCTAATAAATGGGATGGAATTTTAGATAAATCGACATCTAAACCAATACATAAAAACGATTTTTTTTGTTGAATTTGAGCAATAAGTTCTTGTCTATTCATAACTTTAAATAAAGAATTGTGCAAAAGTAGTAATTTTAATACTTTAAGCTATATTTGTTTATCAAATAATTCAACTTGCTCAATTATATTTTAAATAAATTTTTTTACGGATTACTAACACTTTTTGGAGTGGTTACTGTGATATTTTTTCTTTTTAATGTATTGCCGGGTGATCCGGCTCGAATGATGTTAGATCAGCGAGAAGATGCTGAGCAATTGCAAAATATTCGAAAAAAATATGGTTTCGACCAGCCAATAACAACACAGTATTTATATTATTTAAATGATTTATCACCTGTATCAATCCACAGTAATTCACCTGATAATTATACTTATTTAAATAGTAATATATATTCATATTCAACAATGTTTTCATTTGGAGATAAAACGGTTGTGATGAAATATCCATATTTGAGGAAGTCATTTCAAAAAAACGATAAAAACGTTTCTGAGGTTATTGGTGAAACATTACCAAATACAGCAATATTAGCGGTTTCAGCAATTGTGATAGCCATTATAATTGGTGTCTTTTTTGGGATTCTTTCAGCATTGTACAAAGATACTTTTTTTGATAGAATCATCTCAGTAATTAGTACGTTGGGAATGAGTGTTCCTTCGTTTTTTTCAGCCATTTTATTTGCCTGGCTATTTGGTTTTGTATTGCATAAATACACCCATTTAAATATGACTGGAAGCTTGTACGAAGTGGATGATTTTGGTGAGCATATCTACATTCAATGGAAAAACCTTTTATTGCCTTCCGTAGTTTTAGGTATTAGACCGTTGGCTGTGGTAATTCAATTAACACGTAATTCCCTGTTAGAAGTATTGAATCAAGATTATATTAGAACAGCAAAAGCAAAAGGGCTTTCAACATATAAAATAATGAAAACACATGCGCTAAAAAATGCGCTGAATCCGGTTGTAACGGCTGTTTCGGGTTGGTTTGCTTCCTTATTGGCAGGTGCCGTTTTTGTTGAATATATTTTTAACTGGAACGGATTGGGGAAAGAGATTGTAAATGCATTAAATACATTGGATTTACCAGTAATTATGGGTAGCGTTTTAATTATAGCAATTATGTTTATTCTTATTAATATTTTAGTAGATATTATTTATGGAATTTTGGATCCAAGAATTCGATTGAAATAATGTTTTAAGGTTGATTATCAATCGAAAACGATTGCGGAAACATTCCCTGTTTTAATGTTTTTTTATCACATAAAACTGTAAATTTGTCCAATTATTTAGAAAGAAAAAAATAAAACATAATATCATGAGAAAACAAATAGTAGCAGGAAACTGGAAAATGAACAAAAATGTTCAAGAGTCAACACAATTGGCTGATGAAATTGTAGGTAATGTTAAAGGTTTAAGTCTTGAAAATACAAGAGTTATTATTACACCAACATTTGTTAATATTAGTGAAGTTTTAAAAGTAACTGAAGGTTCAGTTGTTGAGGTTGCTGCACAAAATATGCATCAAGCAAAAAGTGGCGCTTATACAGGTGAAATTTCTGCTGAAATGTTAACTTCTTTAGGATTGAAATCTGTGATTTTAGGTCATTCAGAAAGACGTGAGTATTTTGGTGAAACAGATACTATTTTAGCTGAAAAAGTAGATGCTGCATTGGCTAACGAATTGGAAGTGATATTCTGTTTTGGAGAGGTTTTAGAAGATAGAAAATCAGACAATCATTTTAACGTTGTTGAAAGTCAAATAAAAAATGGTTTATTTCATTTAGAAGCATCAGCTTGGAAAAATATTGTATTGGCTTACGAACCAGTATGGGCAATTGGAACAGGAGAAACTGCTTCGCCAGAACAAGCGCAAGAAATGCACGCTTTTATTAGAAAAATAGTTGCAGATAAATACAATGCTGAAGTTGCTGAAAACGTATCAATTTTATACGGTGGTAGTGTAAATCCTAAAAATGCCAAAGAAATCTTTTCTAAAGAAGATGTTGATGGTGGTTTAATTGGAGGTGCTGCATTAAATTCAGATAATTTTATAGCATTGATAAAATCATTCTAAGTAGCTAATAAAATTACAATAATATTAAGATACGGTTTTCTTTCATTATGAAAGGAAACCGTATTTTTGCATTCTGAAATGAGCTAACTACTAATTTCGATACCAATCGAGATTTTGCTATGTGAATTCCATCTGACAAATAAAAACAATAAATAACGACAGTTGAAATAATAGATTATGATAAATTATATTGGTTACGTATTTACCGTTTCTCCAAAAGAACCTGCAACAGAAATTTTAATTGCACAGCTAGGTTTGGCAGGATTTGAAAGTTTTGTTGAGAATGAAGACGGCGTATCAGCATACATTCAAGAAGGCGATTGGAATGCAACTATTATAGAAGATATTCAAATTTTAAATTCTGATGAATTTGAGATTTCATATGTTGAAGAAGTTATTGAACAAGTGAATTGGAATAGTGAATGGGAGAAAAATTTTAATCCAATTCAAGTAAATGATATGGTTAGTATTAGAGCTCCATTTCACGACGATCCAAACTTAAAATACGACATTGTTATTGAACCGAAAATGAGTTTTGGAACTGGTCATCATGAAACTACACATATGATGGTTCAGCAATTAATAGATATGGATTTAACAAATAAAAAAGTGTTAGATATGGGTTGTGGAACGGGTATTTTAGCAATTTTTGCTGAAATGAAAGGCGCAAACCCAATTGATGCTATTGATATAGATAATTGGTGTTATTTAAATTCAATTGAAAATGTTGAAAGAAATAATTGCTCAAATATTTCAGTATTTGAAGGCGATGCAGCTTTGTTGAAAAGCAAAAAATACGATGTAATTATAGCCAATATTAATAGGAATATTTTACTGAATGATATGGAGGCCTATATGAATTGTTTAAACCCAAATGGTGCTATTTTGTTTAGTGGTTTTTACAAAGAAGATGTTTCAGTAATAGATGCTGAAGTTTCGAAATATGGTTTGAAACTGGATAGGACAATTGAGCGAAATAATTGGGTCTCATTGAAGTATATGAAATAATTTTTTATTTTTGCGATAGCATTATGAGTACAGAAAGAAAAATACAAGAAGAAGTAGATGTTTTAGAGCAGGAGACAAATCAGCATGAGATTGTTTTGTTTAATGATGATGTGAATACCTTTGATCATGTA
The DNA here is from genome assembly GCA_015767395.1 of Bacteroidota bacterium. Next base: position 4,010 of record JADWMI010000088.1, read on the forward strand.
ATTGATTCTTTGGTTGAAATTTGTGAACATACTTTAGAGCAAGCTGAACAATGTGCTTTGTTGGTGCATTATAAAGGGAAATGTACTGTGAAGACGGGTGAGTATAAAGATTTAAAACCGCGTTGTTCTAAGTTACTTACCAAAGGATTGTCTGCAGAAATTGTATAAAAAAAGCCAATATCTTAAATACTGGCTTTTCCAAAGGATTACTTAACCAAAGAACATTAAAATTTAAACATTTAAATTTATTTGTAAGCCTTTAAACCTTAGACGAAATTTTAAAAAGTTACTTACAAAAACTTTCCACCATATATTTCAGTTATTTTTTTTGAATTAGTTATAAAGGAATATTTCCATGCTTTCTTTTTGGAGCAGTAACTTCTTTTCCTTCTAACATTTGAAATGCTTTAATTAATTTTCTTCGGGTGTTTTTAGGATAAATTACTTCGTCTATAAAACCACGTCTGGCAGCTCTATATGGGTCAGCGAATTTGTATGCATATTCAGCTTCTTTCTCCTTCAGTTTTTCTTCTGGATTTTCTGCAGCTTTTATTTCATTTTTAAAAATAATTTCAGCGGCTCCTTTAGCGCCCATAACAGCTATTTCAGCCGTTGGCCAGGCAAAATTCATATCGGCACCAATATGTTTTGAATTCATTACATCATAAGCACCGCCGTATGCTTTTCTTGTAATGACGGTTATTTTAGGAACCGTAGCCTCACTTAAGGCATATAATAATTTAGCCCCATTTTTAATAATACCATTCCATTCCTGATCGGTACCCGGTAAAAATCCGGGAACATCAACCAGTACCAATAATGGGATATTAAAACAATCGCAAAAACGCGTAAAACGTGCAGCTTTTATAGAACTGTTAGTGTCTAAACAACCAGCTAATATCATAGGTTGATTCGCAACTATTCCAATGCTTCTTCCTGCCAAACGTGCGAAACCTACAATGATGTTTTCAGCATAGTTTTTATGAATTTCAAAGAAAGATGCTTCATCAATAATTCCTTTAATGACATCATGCATATCATAAGGTTTATGTGTGTCTTCAGGAATTAATCCAATTAAATGCGGGCGTAGTTCTTCACCTATTTTGAAATGTATTTTTTTGGTAGTTTCTCTATTGTTCTGAGGTAAATAACTCAATAGTTTTTTAATATCCTCCAAGCATTGAATGTCATTTGCAGAAGTAATATGCGTAACTCCTGATTTTGTAGAATGTGTGCTTGCTCCGCCCAATTCTTCAGCAGTAACTTCTTCGTTGGTAACCGTTTTTACAACACCTGGGCCAGTAACAAACATATAGCTTGTGTCTTCAACCATAATGGTGAAATCTGTTATTGCAGGAGAATAAACAGCGCCACCAGCACAAGGTCCCATAATTGCTGAAATTTGAGGAATTACCCCGGACGATTGTACGTTTCTGTGAAAAATATCGGCATAACCACCTAAAGATCTTACCCCTTCTTGAATTCGAGCACCTCCTGAATCGTTTAAACCAATACAAGGTGCTCCAACTTTAACAGCATGATCCATAATTTTACAGATTTTTTCGGCGTGGGTTTCAGATAAAGCCCCTCCAAAAACTGTAAAATCTTGGGCAAATAGATAAACCAATCTTCCATTAATAGCACCATAACCAGTAACAACGCCATCGCCAAAGAATAGTTGGTCTTCCATTCCAAAATCTGTAGATCTATGGGTTACCAAAACACCCATTTCTTCAAAAGAACCTTCGTCTAATAAATAAGCAATACGTTCTCTAGCCGTTAATTTTTTTTTGGCATGTTGCTTTTCGATCCGTTTTTCTCCTCCACCTATATGTGCCAATGCAACTCTTTTATCTAGTTTTTCAATTTTTGAATCCATTTTTTTTTCCATAATGAAAATAATTATAGGTGATTAATTGTTAGGAACTTTAAGTTGTTTTTGATCTTCAAGGTAAATTTTAAGTCCTATTAAAGCGGCTAATTTTGCTTCTTCATTTAATACTGCTTGAATTTTTTCAGGTGTGTAATAATTTTTCACAAAATGGGTGTCAAATTTTCCAGTTCTGAAAGCTTCGTGTTCACAAACAAATTTTCCAAAAGGCAATGTAGTTTTAGCTCCAACTATTTTGTAGTTGTTTATGGCATCAATCATAAGCTGAATTGCTTCATCTCGTGTTTTTCCATAGGTAATTAATTTTGATAGCATAGGGTCATAATAAATAGGGATATCCATTCCTTCTTCAAAACCGTTGTCAACTCTAATACCCTTTCCTACAGGAATTTTATAAGTACTTAAAAATCCAACACTTGGTAAAAAATTATTCAAAGAATCTTCGGCATATACACGCAGTTCTAACGCATGACCATTAATTTTTAAATCTTTCTGATTGATGGTAATAGCTTCTCCACGTGCAATCTTTATTTGCTGTTCTACCAAATCTACTCCTGTAATTAATTCAGTAACAGGATGTTCAACTTGAAGACGTGTATTCATTTCTAAGAAATAAAAGTTTGAATGACTGTCCACTAAAAACTCTACAGTTCCAGCGCCTAAATAATCACATGATTTTGCAACCAATATGGCAGCTTG
>JADWMI010000088.1:6699-8883 GCA_015767395.1 Bacteroidota bacterium
CGCATCCCTTTTCCACCGCCACCTGCAGCAGCTTTTATTAAAACGGGAAACCCAATTTTCTCCGCTATTACTAGGGCTTCGTTTGGGTCTTTTATGGCTTTGTCAACACCAGGAACCATTGGAATGTCATAATTTTTAACAGCATTTTTCGCAGCTAATTTATCTCCCATCATTTTTATAGATTTGGAATGGGGTCCAATAAATATGATGTTGTTTTTTTCGCATAATTCTGCAAAATCAGCGTTTTCACTTAAAAAGCCGTATCCTGGGTGAATGCCATCTGCATTTAATTTTTTTGCTGCTTCAATAATTTTACGGCCTACTAAATATGATTTATTTGATGGAGATTCACCTATGTGAATACTTTCGTCAGCGAATCTAACATGCGGTGCATTTCTATCAGCTTCAGAATATACAGCGATTGTTTTAATGCCCATTTTTCGAGCTGTTTTCATAACCCTAATGGCTATTTCACCTCTGTTTGCAATTAATATTTTTTTCATTTCAATTTTATTTATGCCATTTCAATCATCAATGCTCCTTTTTCAACAGTTCCTCCACTTTTAACAGCTATGGCTTTGATAATGCCATCTTTTGGAGCGCTAATTGCATTCTCCATTTTCATAGCCTCTAAAATCAGAAGTGTTTCTCCTTCTAGAACATCTTGTCCTTCTTCAACATTTACACTTAAAATTAAACCAGGCATTGGAGCCTTAATATCATTGGCTTTTTTGACGGAACCAATTGAGAACCCCATATCGATAATAAGCATGTCTAATTGATTAGAAATTTTAATGTCGTAGCTATTACCATTTACTTTTACAACATACTTTTTGCGGTTGAAGTCGGATTTTTCAAGTTCAATTTCGAAAGATTTGTTGTTGTTAATAAGATGGAATTTAGATTTGGTTAATTTTAATAAATCCAGTGTGTTTGCGTCGGAATCCTTAAATTCAAATTCAAAAGATTGATCGACTTTCACTTTGAAATTTTTGTCCATAATGGTTAAAATTATTACTGTTTATAGTAGAAAATAAATTTGAATTATATAAAGTTATTAATTTTTGAGTTATAAAAATGTGGAGTTGTAGAATTTAATTATGAAAAATGTTTTTTTTGGTGTGTATTAAGTTAATTATTTGAGAATATTTAATAGGAACATCAAAAAAATGTAAAATTTTCTGAGTACATAGTTTTTTGTCTGCTATTATGTAATATTAACCTACAGTATTGATGATAGCTTATTAGGGTTAATATAACATATTAATCTGAAAAATGAGTTGTATAATAAACTAGCATATTGATTTAATTTTGTAGCATTCAATAAGTTGAACGTAAATTAATTACCAAATTTTAATTAAAATCTATTATTATGAGTTTGAAAAAACAATACTTAAAAAGTAAACCAGTATGTAAAGTTAAATTTTCAATGGACAAAGGGTCTGTTTTAGGTGCTGCCAAAGTTGATTTATTGGGAGAGTTTAATAATTGGAATACTGCAGAACCAGTGAAAATGAAAAAGTTAAAGAATGGTTCTTTTAATGTAACCCTTGATTTACCAGCAGAATCTGAATTTCAATTCAAGTATTTGTTAGATGGTGAAAAATGGATTAACGATGATAGCGCTGATAAATATGTTAACAGTGGTTTAGGAAATGAGGAAAATTCTGTTGTTGTATTGTAATTAACAACATAATTTTATTAGATATATATAAAAGCTAAATATTTTGTAGAAAGTATTTAGCTTTTAAGCATAAAAAAAGAGAGTAGGGTAACTCTCTTTTTTCTTTTTTACTACTAACTAAAAAAATCAAAAACATTTACTTAATAAATTAAGTAATTGAATTATGGTGTAAAAATAGATACAATTGCTAGTTAAAATAATGACTTTTGTCAGTTCTTAAAAAAATAATTCCTTTTTGTAATAATTATGGCATAATTTCTTCACAAATTATTCATTTACCCTGATTCTGTTTTAAGATTGTTTAATAATATAAATATCTTAGAATTCTTAATATCAAGTTGTTTTGCCTAGAATGTCATCTCTTATTTTTCTTCAAGAGGTTTCTCCATTGAACTTACAGAATAATTTGTAGTTGCTTATTCTTTTAACAATTCCTTTGGTTTGAAAATAAGAGCCAATAATGAAATACAAAACACTAACATTAGAAAAGTTGTTGAGAC
>JADWMI010000318.1 GCA_015767395.1 Bacteroidota bacterium
ACAATTCATCGCCAGGAAAATACAGATGACTTGAATAATTTGAAATCAATATTTGAAGCGCTTGAAGAAATAAATAAAACCAAACAAGTCGTTTTACCTTTACACCCAAGAACCAAGGCTATTTTAGAGAAAAACAACCTAAGTTTCAATTTAAAGATAATTGATCCTGTTGGTTATTTTGATATGCTTGAATTGTTGAAAAATTGTAATTTGGTTGTAACCGATAGTGGTGGACTTCAAAAGGAAGCTTTTTTCAACAAAAAACATTGTATTATTGCTAGGGAAGAAACAGAATGGGTTGAGCTAGTTACAAACCAATTTGCTATTATAGTAGGCAGTGATTCATCTAAAATGCTAGAAGCTTTTGAACGTTTCCAAAATTCAAAAACTAATTTTGATATGAATTTATTTGGTGAAAATGTTGGAGAAAAGATTTATACAGAAATATTGAACCAACTATAATGGGAGTTGTATTAAAACAGTCGTTTACCAATACAATAATTCTATTTCTTGGATTTGGAATTGGAGGTATTAACGTACTGTTTTTATATACGCATTTCTTACACGAAGATTATTTTGGACTGGTAACTTTTTTGTTGTCGACGGCAAACATACTATTACCACTACTTGTATTTGGAATGCAACACACCATAATAAAGTTTTATTCATCTTATAAAACAAAAGTAGCACAAGATAATTTTTTAACCACCACCCTCTTAATTCCACTGGTTGTAATAATTCCATTAGCGCTGGTTGGCTCACTAACTTATGAAAGCATTGCTAATTGGATTTCAAATGAAAACCTAATCATAAAAAAATACACCTATCTTATTTTTATTGTAGCTATTTTTATGGGCTATTTTGAAGTGTTTTATGCCTGGACAAAAGTGCATATGAAATCGGTTTTTGGAAATTTTATAAAAGAAATATTTCCAAGGTTTTGCACCTCGTTTTTGTTAATTGGTGTGTATTTAAAATGGCTCACAAATGAGCAATTTATTTACGCTGTTGTAGTAGTTTACGGATTGAGTACTTTAATTATGATGCTGTTTGCTTTTTATGTTTATCAACCAGTTTTAAAGTTTAAATTACCTTCAAATATCAAAGAAATTTTATCATTTTCAACCTATATTATTGTTGCAGGATCTGCCGCAGGAATCTTACTGGAAATAGATAAGTTTATGATTCCACAAATGGAGAAAATTGCTGAAGTTGCCTATTATTCAGTTGGTATTTATATAGCCAGTGTAATTGCAATTCCAACGCGTGCAATGCAGCAAATTACGGTTCCAATTACCGCAAAGGATATGAACGCGCATAATATTGTTGAAGTTGAAAAATTATACAAGCAATCTTCCATTAATTTATTGGTGGTTGGTGGTTTGTTGTTTTTACTGATAAACTTAAATATTGTTGATATGTATGCGCTTATCAACAAACCTCAATTTACAAAAGGAATTTGGGTTGTTTTAATTATATCACTTTCAAAATTAATGGAATTGGCTTTGGGAACAGGAAATGCAATCTTGGTTAATTCAATTTATTACAGAATAATTTTTTACTTGTCCTTATCCATGGCCGTTACGGTCATATTTTTAAATAAGTGGTTGATTGATATAATAGGAATCGATGGTGCTGCTTTGGCAACTTTAATTGTGGTGTTGTTATATAGCGTTGTAAAAATTAGTTATATAAAGGCGAAGTTGAAAATTCAACCCTTTCAATTGAATACGCTAAAAGTACTCGTTTTAATAAGTGCAGTATATGCAGGTTTTTATTTTTGGAATTTTTCATATCATCCTTTTGTGAATATTGGTTTAAAAAGCATTGCTATTGTTTTGATTTATGGCTTTCTAATTAATAAATTTCATATTTCACAAGACATTAGTTCTTTGATGATTGAGTATTTTAAAAGAAAATAAAAAGATTAGTTGTTCTATAAGTGACTTTGAAGTGGAGAATTAGGGATAGACTAAATATGTACGAATGAACCTTGTGAGATATGTAATTATTGTTACCTCAATTTTGTTTAATTGAAGCGGTATTTACTATTTTTGCAAATTACAATTATTTGAATATGAATTATTTTTTACATTTTGTATATGGCGCTTTGATTGCATATTTTGCAATGATTACACCAGGTATGTTAAATATGACTGCCTTAAAAGTTAGAATTGATATTGGGAAATTTGAAAGTATAAAATTTTCTTTTGGTGCAGCATTAATTATTTTTATTCAAGCTGGAGTAGCCCTGTTTTTTGCAGATTATTTTGTTCAGAACCCAAAAATTATCGAGTTTTTAAAAGTGGCTGCTGTTTTCGTTTTTTTTGCGCTAGCCATATTCTTTTTTATGCTTTCTAGAAAAAAAATAAAACCCAAAACTTCATCAGGTAAAGGAAACTATTTTATAAGAGGTGCTGGAATGTCAGCAATAAACATGCTTTCAATTCCTTTTTATTTGGCTTTTTCAATTTTTTTAGCTGAAAAGCAATACATTGTTATTGAGCAACCATTTATTACGATTTACATATTTGGAGTGTTTGTTGGCGCGCTATTATTATTTCTTACTTATATTTATTTTGCTGAATTTATTACCAGGAAAGTGTCATTTATTGCTACGAACATTAATTTAATTTTAAGTGGGATTTTTGTAGTTTTAGGATTGATGACATTGATTAGAATATTACCATAAATTATTTTTATAAAACATTGAAAAAAACGCGGTATTCAATTGCTAAGTGATGTATCTGATGAAGAATATAGAATACAACAATAGCAGCTTACTATTTTGGTATTGGAGGCATATGTGCCTTATTTTACTTGTATTTGATTGTGTTTTTAAAGCGGTGGATTCTGTATACATCCATTTAATTAGTAAAGAAAGAAACTAGTTGGTTGAAAATTCGCACAGAAATGGGTGTCAATTATTTTGAAAAAACGATTGAAAAACTTAAACAATTTGAAAACTCAGATTTTGATAAAATAGTACATGTTACGGTTGATTTGAGTTCAGATCATAACGGCAAATTATCCTTTGGTGGAATTTTAATGCAAGCTAAGAGTCAAGCGATTCATCATTTTGAAAGTGTTGGAGATATTATTTTTCAATTGGACATTCAATTTCCTAATGAAGATTTTATTCTTAACTCTAATTGTAAGCTAAATAATTATATCCAGTGCTTTGGTATATAGTAAACATGGTTATGACAATACTTGGAATGGCGTCTCAGAAAATAATTGGACCATAAAAAAAGGGGGTGTTTTACCAACAGGAACTTATTATTATATTTTAGAACTTCATGATGAAGGTAGCGTTTGCCT
>JADWMI010000089.1:0-5174 GCA_015767395.1 Bacteroidota bacterium
ATTTATTATTACATACTGTCAAGTTTTGCAACTTGGTTTTTGGCAGGTGTTTTGGGAACACAGGGAAAAACAGATTTATACTACAACACTGTTTATTTCTATTTGCACTTTTTATACAATGGCTATTTTGTTTTTGTATTGTTTGGTTTGTTGTTTAAAATTTTTGAAAATCAGCATATTATCATCTCTGAAAAGGTTAAAAATAATTTCTTTTTTTATTTAAATATAGCCTGTGTACCAGCTTATGCACTTTCAATTTTATGGAGTAATGATTTCGCAATATTTTATGTAATTGGTTTTGCAGCGTCCATGTTACAATTGGTATCGTTGATTTTTTTGATGACAATAATGAAGTCTGTGTATTCTCAATTAAAGTGGAAGCCGATCTCTAAATTGTTATTGAAGTTTGGACTTGTAGCCTATTCTTTAAAAATTGTGATGCAGGTATGTTCGTCGTTTCCTTATTTCGTTGAAAAATCATTGGCTTTAAAACCTTTTTTAATAATTGGGTATTTACACCTTTTTACATTGGCTTTCATGAGTGTTTTTTTGTTCTTAATTTTAATTGAATTGGGGAAGATTGATATGAAGTCAAGCATTTCTAAACTGGGCATTCTTATTTTTTTAATAGGTATAGTATTAACTGAATTGTTGTTGTTTTCTCAAGGGTTTTTATTTTTATTTGGCTTAGGAAGTATAAATAATTACAATTTAGCTTTATTTATTGCTAGTTTGATTATTGTAATTGGATTGCTTTTTACATATTTCAATCAGTTTAAAAAATCAAAAAGCATTGTTTATTAAACTTTGTCAATAACTTTTATTGCTAAACTAAAATTGGAATGGTACTTTTGGATTTTAAAGCATTCCTGTGACTAAATACCTAGAAAATCTTAACGAATCTCAAAGAGAGGCTGCTGTGCAAAAAAATGGTCCTATGATTATTATTGCAGGTGCTGGCTCTGGAAAAACCCGTGTTTTAACCTATAGAATTGCCCATTTAATGCATCAAGGTGTTGATGCCTTCAATATTTTATCCTTAACTTTTACCAACAAAGCGGCAAGAGAAATGAAGGATAGAATTGCGAGTGTTGTTGGGACTTCTGAAGCTAAAAATTTGTGGATGGGTACCTTTCACTCCGTTTTTGCTCGTATTTTACGCTCAGAAGCAGATCATATTGGTTTTCCTCAAAATTTCACCATTTACGATACACAAGATGCTGTTAGATTACTGTCTTCTATAATCAAGGAGATGCAGTTGGATAAAGAGAAATACAAACCAAAACAAGTTTTAGCGAGAATATCTTCTTTTAAAAATAGTTTAATAACGGTTCGAGCTTATTTTAACAATCCTGAGTTAATTGAAGCCGATAAAATGGCACAACGTCCAAAAATTGGTGATATATATCAACAATATGTTGATCGTTGTTTTAAGGCAGGGGCGATGGATTTTGATGATTTATTGTTGAGAACCAATGAATTGTTAACTCGTTTTCCTGAAGTATTGGCGAAATATCAAAATAGGTTCAAATATATTTTGGTTGATGAGTACCAAGATACCAACCATTCACAATATTTGATTGTAAGAGCTTTGGCAGATAAATTTCAAAATATTTGTGTTGTAGGAGACGATTCTCAAAGTATTTATGCGTTTCGTGGAGCTAATATTCAAAATATTTTAAACTTCCAAAGAGATTATGATGATGTCAAAATATTTAAATTAGAACAAAATTATCGTTCTTCAAAAAATATTGTGGAAGCTGCGAACAGTGTTATTGAAAAAAATAAAACGAAATTAGATAAGGAAGTTTGGACAGAAAATGAAGATGGTTCAAAAGTTAAAGTAAAACAAACGATTAACGAAGTTACTGAAGGTAGGTTTGTGGCTGATTCCATTTTTGACCATAAAATGAATGAGCAACTTCCAAACTCAGATTTTGCAATTCTTTACCGTACCAATGCACAATCAAGAGCTATTGAAGATGCGCTAAGAGAAAAGGATATTGATTATATCATCTATGGAGGTATCTCTTTTTATCAACGGAAAGAAATAAAAGACATCGTTGCTTACTTAAGAATATTGATCAATCCTAATGACGAGGAAGCTTTAAAACGAATTATCAATTACCCGGCTCGTGGAATAGGGGCTTCAACTTTGGACAAATTAGCAGTTTCTGCCAATCATTATAAAAAATCAATTTTTGATGTTTTACAAAATTTAGATCAACTGGATCTAAATTTCAATTCAGGAATCAGAACAAAGTTGTTGAATTTTGTTACTATGATTCAGCATTTCCAAATAGAAGCACAAACTAAAAATGCTTTTGAAGTAACTGAGTTTGTATTAAAACAAGTTCGGTTTATTAAGGATTTGGAGAAAGATGGAACACCTGAAGGGGTTAGTAAGATTGAAAATATTCAAGAGATTTTAAATAAGGCAAAGAATTTCACTGAAGAGCAAAAAGAAAAAGAAGAAGAAGATTCTTTAGCAGTGTTTTTAGAAACCGCAGCATTGGAAACGAGTTCGGATGTACAAGTAAAAGACGACAAGCCAAGAGTTTCATTAATGACCATTCACCTAGCAAAAGGATTGGAATTCCCATATGTTTATATTGTGGGGTTAGAAGAGAATTTATTTCCTTCAGCAATGAGTATGAACACCCGTAGCGAATTAGAAGAAGAACGCAGGTTGTTTTATGTAGCTTTGACTAGAGCAGAAAAGCAGGCTTATTTATGTCATGCGCAAATGCGTTACCGATGGGGGAAATTAGTAGATTGTGAACCTAGTCGGTTTTTAGAAGAAATTGATGAAAAATATTTGGAATATTTAACCGTAAAGAAAAGTGCTCCATCTCAAAATAAGTTTATTAACGAAGATATTTTTGGAAGTGTTCCTCAAAATAAAATTCGCTTTAAAAAACCAATTCAAAGAACTCCGACGAAAGGGAAGGTTGTTCCCAAAGTTGAATTTCAACCACCAAAAAATTTAAAGAAAGTAACCAAAACATCAGCCGCTTCAATAAATTTATTTGATAGCAAAGTAACGGTTGGTTCTATCGTTGAACACACCAAATTTGGTAGCGGTGAAGTTTTAAGTTTGGAAGGTTCAGGAGCCAATCAAAAAGCGGAGATAAGATTTGCTAGTGTTGGTGTTAAAAAGTTATTGCTGCAATTTGCGAAGCTCAGAATTATAAGCTAATTAACGTTGTAAAACCAATATTTATATTGTAATTTGCAAATTATAAAGAAAAACAACTACATGGAATTTGATTTAGAATATAATTGCGAAAGAACGCATTTAATTATTCCTGAATATGGAAGGCATATACAACAATTGGTAGATCATTGCATTGCTATTGAAGATGTTGCTGAACGAAATAAAATGGCAAAAGCAATTGTTGATGTAATGGGGAATTTACAACCTCATTTAAGAGATGTGCCAGATTTTAAGCATAAATTATGGGATCAGCTTTTTATAATGTCCGACTTTAAATTGGATGTTGAATCTCCATACGAGAAGCCAGAGAGAGAAGTTCTACAAGCAAAACCTGAAGCATTGGCTTATCCAAAAGCAGCTTCAAAATATAGGTTTTACGGAAATAATATTCAAATTATGATTGATGTTGCTTTAACCTGGGAAGAAGGAGAACCGCGTGAAGCATTGTATTTTGCTATTGCCAATCATATGAAAAAGTGCTACCTGAATTGGAATAAAGACACTGTTGATGATGAAGTGATATTTAAGCACTTAAAAGAATTGTCTAAGGGTGAAATTAATTTGATTGATAGAGATGAAGCGTTGAGAGAGGTGAAAGATTTTGTACGCAAAAGAAAACCTACAGGGAAATCATCAGGTAAATCTAAAAACGATCAGAGAAAACGAAACTACAAATCTAATTAGCAAAAACCATAATGGCAACATTTGTAATAGAAGGAGGTCATAAATTAAATGGTAGTATTACCCCTCAAGGTGCTAAAAATGAAGCTTTGCAAGTTATTTGTGCAGTTTTATTAACAGCAGAAAAAGTTACAATTAGTAATGTTCCAGATATTATAGATGTAAATAAGTTAATATTTATTTTAGGAGAATTAGGTGTTAAAATTGAGAAATTAAATACTGATACCTATTCTTTTCAAGCTGATAATATTGATTTAGATTATTTAGAATCTGAAAAATTTAAAAGGGATGGAAGTTCTTTAAGAGGTTCTATTATGATTGTAGGGCCTTTATTGGCGCGATTTGGTAGAGGTTATATTCCGCGTCCTGGTGGTGATAAAATAGGAAGAAGAAGGTTAGATACACATTTTGAAGGTTTCATAAAATTAGGTGCTACATTTAGGTACAATAAAGATGAAAAATTTTACGGTGTAGAGGCAGATCAGTTGATTGGTGCCAATATGTTACTAGATGAGGCTTCAGTTACAGGAACAGCAAATATTATAATGGCTGCAGTTTTGGCAAAAGGCATTACCACTATTTATAATGCTGCTTGCGAACCATATATTCAGGAGTTATGTAAAATGCTGAACAGTATGGGGGCTAAAATTACTGGTGTAGGTTCTAATTTATTGAATATTGAAGGCGTGACAAAATTAGGTGGTTGTACCCTTAGAGTATTGCCTGATATGATTGAAATTGGTAGCTGGATAGGTATGGCTGCTATGACTAAATCTTCACTTACAATTAAAAATGTTAGTTGGGATGATTTGGGGGTAATTCCGCGAGTATTTCAAAAATTAGGAATTAATTTGGAAAGGCGGGGAGATGATATTTTTATTCCTGAACAAGAAAGTTACGAAATTCAAAACTTTATTGATGGTTCCATTTTAACGATTTCTGATGCACCTTGGCCTGGATTTACGCCAGATTTATTAAGCATAGTTTTGGTTGTTTCAACACAAGCAAAAGGAAGCGTTTTAATTCATCAAAAAATGTTTGAGAGTCGCTTGTTCTTTGTCGATAAATTAATAGATATGGGCGCAAAAGTGATACTTTGCGATCCACATAGAGCAACTGTTATTGGAATGAATCATGAATCTAGTTTAAAAGCGACTACTATGACTTCACCTGATATTAGGGCTGGAATTTCATTGTTAATTGCAGCACTTTCTGCAAGTGGCACTAGTACCATTCACAATATAGAACAAATTGACAGAGGTTATCAAAATATAGA
>JADWMI010000089.1:5274-8833 GCA_015767395.1 Bacteroidota bacterium
GGTCTTTCAATTAATTTGGGGTTTTGAACCATTGCAGTCATAATTTCATTGTCGGTTAAGGTTTTTCCTCTGTAATTTTCTTTCCAAATAACTTCATTTTTGCGAACCAAATCTATCGGTGAAATTCCTAATAATATTATAATCTCTTCCAATTCTTTTTCAGAAATGGGCGTTTCTAAATATTTGATAGTTTCAAATTTAAGTTTAGAATCTTCTAATATAGCGAGCCCTTGACGACTTTTACTACAACGTGGATTGTGATAAATTTTCATTGTATGATAGCATATAGTTAAAAATTATAGTTGAGGTTTGTTTTGTTTTTTGTCGAAATTCACACTTCGGTTTTGTTTATCTTGGTTGAATCGATAGGTGAATGAAAGCACTATTGTTTGGTATTTCTCTGCTTTTGTTCTATGTGAATTATAATTTGGTTCAAACCAAGTTCTGTTAGTTTTTCGGGAATTAAAAACATCATCAACCGATAAGCTTAAAGATGCGTTATTGTTAAATAACTCTTTTTTAATTGCAGCATTGACATAAGTGTTAGCTTCTCGTTTAGAATATGCCCCCTCTGATGCTAATTGGTTGATAACATTAAATTGAAAATCGAAGACATTTGGAATTGTAAATTTAGTTAATAAACTAAAATCACCGCTAAAACCAACGCTTTCAAAATCTTTTATTATATTATTGTCGTTTGCATCTTTATACTCAAATATACCGGTTTGATCCATTTTATATAAGTTAGCGCTACCTATAAAATCTAACCATTTAGAAGCCTGCATGTTTGCAATTAATGAGATACCATACATATCCAATTCTCCAATATTTTCAATTGTTGTCACAATCTTAGGAATTCCATTTTCAAGTGTTTCATAAGAAATTGGTTGGAATAAACTTTCATAATTATTCCAATATATAGCAGAAACAAAAGTTAATTTATTACCATAATAATTATATGAAAAATTAGTTGAATTGAAGTATGTTGGAGTCAAATTTATATTTCCAATATAGGAGGTGGTTTCGCTAATTTTTTGTTCATAAGGGCGAAGTTCATAATAACCGGGTCTTTTAATAGTTCTCGAATAACTCAGACTTAAACTATTATAATCTGAAATGGTATATTCTAGATAAATAGAAGGAAAGAAATCGTTGAAATTATTTTTTTGTTCGGTATTAAGATGCTCAAATTCAGTTATAAGTTCTGTAAATTCTGCTCTTAGGCCGGCCCCTAAATAAAAAGAATCCCAGGATTTTTCATATTCAAGAAAAACACCATGAATATTATCTAAATAATTAATATTTTCTTGAATAGTTTCTTCGGTTAGCTTGTAATGTGTTTTTCCAAAAGTACCCAAATAGCCAAGTTCAAAACTTGAAGTCTCATTCAATGGGTGGGTGTATTTTATACTCACTTCTGAATTATCTAATTTGTTTTCTTCAATATAAAAATCGTCTACAAAAATTGGATTTGAATTTGTGAAATCATTAACATAGTATTCACTGTCATTTGAATATAAAATATAGGAGGAAAGTTGTTGACCTTCATTTTTAAAATTATGTTTTAAATCCAATGAAAACTCAAAAATTTCATCTTTGAAAATGGCATCATTTTGTCCAAAATTAGAGATCGTTACAGATTGAGAAGCATCAAGAAAAGTGGAATTTGAGTTGGAGAAAGGATCTCTTTTTATATTATCATATTTTCCAGTAGCAGTTAGCGTACTGTTTTCTGACAGATAAAATTCTGCACCAACAATAGCCATAAAGTCGTTTGAAGGGCTATTGATTTTTGTGTTTTCTTCTAAAAACCCTGTAGTAATTCCATTTGTAAAATATTCGTTTTCAATGCCAATTAAGGTGTTTTTAACACTGTGAGCATAACTTGTGGTGGTGAAAAAGTTAACCTTCTCAGATTTATGATTGAAGGTTAATAATCCTCCATAAAGTTCTTTGTAACCACCCGATGCAGTAATAGAACTATTAAGACCTTCATTTTTTCCTTTTTTTAAAATAATATTAATGATACCAGAAGCTGAAGCTCTATAGCTTGCGCCAGGATTAGCAATCACTTCAATTTTATCAATAGACCCGGCTGGTAACGATCTTAAAGCGTCGCTTTTTGAAAGTGATGATATTTTCCCATCGATAAGCACCCTAACATTTCCTTGGCCTCTTATGGTTAAATTCCCGTTAGAACCAACGGAGACAGAAGGTATGTTGGATAAAATTTGTGTTGCAGAGGCTCCATTTGAAGATAAGTCTTTTGTTACATTGTAGACTTGTTTGTTTTGTTTAATATTTAACATATTAACTTTACCAGAAATTTCAATTTCTTGAAGCGATTCAGCAGTAAATTCCATTTCAATAGCGCCAATATGAACGTTTTTATTTATGGCAGATAGGGATAGACTTTTAGTTTTATAAGAAATAAATTCTACGGTAGCATTGTACATTCCTTTTTGTACATCAATAGAAAAATTTCCACGGTGATTTGTAATTCCTCCAAATATGATGTCACTAGAATCAATATTTTTAAAAATTACGGTAGCATAATCTAAAGGTGTTTTAGTGTTTGAGTCTATAATTTTACCTGAAATAGTATAGGTTGGAGTTGCACTGCTTTGGGCAAATATTGGAGTATATATTAATACAAACAATAAAATGAGTTTTCTCATATAAAAAAACTTAATTTAATAATTTCTTAGCAATTTTCATCAAATTTCACTTGATTGGAAATCTAATGGATATTTTTTTTATAAAAATACAAATTATTGTTAATAAACAACTATTTATTTCAGAAAAATGACCGTTTATTGTTGAAAAAATAATAAAAGGAAGTATTTTAATTAATAATTTACATTAAATGTTTTTAGTTCTTGAACAAGTTGTTGGTGATTTTTAAAGTGAATACCATGTATATTTAAATCTTTAGCCCCCAATACATTGTCATGGTTATCATCAATAAAAATAGCTTTTTCAGGTGAAATATTAAAACGTTCTAATATTATGGTATAAATTTCAGGAAAGGGTTTCCTCTTTTTTTCTTGTCCGGAAACCACCACACCATCAAAGTCGTTAAAAAAAGGAAATAATTCTACAGCTTTGTCCCATTTTTCTGAACTCCAATTGGTTAGCGCATATATTTTGAAATTTCCAGAAGCCTTTAATTTTCTAAATAAATCTAAATTTTCATGAATAGGGCCAGAAAACATATTTGGCCATTCATTATAGAACATTCGGATAAAAGTTTCATATTCAGGAAATTCACTGATTTTAATTTTGTTTCCTTCATCAATAGTTCTACCTGCATCTTGTTCAATATTCCATTCAGGAGAGCATACATTTTTTAAAAACCATTGCATCTTTTCTTCATTTCCATTAAAAACCTTTCTGTAAACATATTCTGGTTTCCAATCAACCAATACACCTCCTAAATCAAAAATAATAGTATCAATATTGACTTTCATTACAATTGGTTTTTATCTTCTTTTTGGCCTTGTTGCATTAGAAAAGCTTTAAGGAAGCCATCTATTTCGCCGTTCATTACAGCATCAAC
>JADWMI010000090.1 GCA_015767395.1 Bacteroidota bacterium
ATCATAGAGTGCGGCATTCCCTAACGGACCACTTGAAGTTTTTGCTGAGAACCAAGCATATCGATGGACGTATGAAAGAGCATCTAGTTTAGGTAATACTTCTTTCATAAAAGTCAAGATTTCTGCTTTTGTATGTTTGCTGTTTGCTGGTGATGTGGCGTTCCAGTCAGCTGGTGCAAATTCAGTAATCCAGATTGGTTTTCCATACAATTCATATGTTTTTTCAATTTTAGCAAAAAAAGAGTCTACATTAATTCCTCCATACCAGTGCATACAAACAAAATCAATTCTTAAATTATTTGTTTTTGCTTCGGTCATAAAAGTGGTCATCCATTCATTTTCTGTATTCACGGGAGCAGGACTGCCTAAAGGTAAATCAAGCGCCTCTAATTTTGGCCAATTCTCAAGCGCTCTTTCTACTTCTATATTTGATTGGTCACTTCCATCAGGTTCATTAAAACCAAGAACATATTTTGCAATACCTTCTGATTTTAGTTTTGATATTTGGTCTAATTTTTCTTGTAATTTTACGGCATCTCTGTTAGCACCCCATAACATTGGAACAAATTCTACTCCATCAGGTTCTGGTTCATCTAGGGAAGGTCCCCAAGCATAGTGCCAGCTAACATTTAAATTTTCAACTTTGGTTTTCCAATTAGTTGCCCCTGTAGTTACTCCAAGTCCTTTTTTTGGGTTTGGTTCCTGAGGGGTAGTTATATCAGGAGTTGTATTTTGATCTTGGGATTCATCTAGAATTGGGCTATCAGAGTCTCCTCCGCAAGAATTTAACAAAAGCGTAAGTATTAGTAATTTTAAAATCGTTCTAGTTTTCATGTTATTTCTTTTTAATTTTATCTATTTCAGCTAACATTTCAGCCACCATCTCAGGGTGTTTTTTAGCTAAATTATTTTGTTGACTTCTATCTTCTTTTAAGTTGTATAACTGCATATTCAAGTCTCTTCCTGTTTCATTGTTTACCCATTTATTCGTTATTTTACGACCTTTATGTGGAGGGATTAAAACAAAATCTCCTTTTCTATACGACGTAATTCCACTTTGACCTAAAATAAGATTTTCTCTTCCTTGTTTTGATTTTCCTGTTAATGCATCTAATATATTTTCGCTATCAGGTGTTTTGTTTTCTTGTCCGGTTAATGAAGCAAATGAAGCTAGTAAATCAACCTGGCAAACCAAAGCATCAGAAACTCCCGGTTTAATTTTTGCAGGCCATCGCACCATAAAAGGCACGTGGGTTCCTGCATCAAACAAGCTGTATTTTCCACCTCTTAAACCTCCTTTTGGCGTGTGTTTTCCAATTTTAATTACTGCATCATCGTGATATCCATCATCTAAAACAGGACCGTTATCACTCGAGAATACAATAATTGTATTTTCGGCTAAGCCTAATTTTTCTAGCTCATCCAAAAATTGCCCAACAGCCCAATCAGCTTCCATAATTACATCACCTCTTGGTCCTAAGCCAGATTTTCCAGCAAATCTTGGATGTGGAATTCTTGGTACATGCGGTTGATGTAAACTATAGAATAAAAAGAACGGTTCGTCTTTATGATCGTTAATAAATTGCTTCGATTCTTTTAGAAAATCATCGTTCATATCTTCATCAATAAACAGTGCCGATTTACCTCCTCGCATATATCCAATTCTAGAAATCCCGTTATGAATGCTTTGATTGTGCCCATGACTTGGATGTACTTTTAACAATTCCGGATTTTCTTTACCAGTTGGTTCACCTTCAAAATTTTTGCGATAGCTTACTTCAATTGGATCGTTTGGATCTAAACCATCAATTTTATGATTTTTGACATATACCGATGGAACTCTATCGTTGGTAGAAGCCATCACATACGAATAATCAAATCCAATTTCTCTAGGTCCTGGTTTCACGTCCTTATTCCAATCCATGTTTTCATCTCCCAAGCCTAAATGCCATTTTCCCACGACTCCAGTAAAATAACCTGCATCGTGCAGCATAGATGGTAAAGTTTGTTTTCCTAATTCAAATAGGAGCGGAGCGTTACCTGGTAAAACATGAGCTTTTGGACTTCTAAACGGATAGATTCCTGATAACATAGAAAATCTACTTGGCGTACAGGTAGGTGAGGTCGCGTAACCATTTATGAATTTAATTCCTTCGTTGGCAATGCGGTCTATATTTGGTGTCATTAATTCGGTTGATCCATAACTGCTCACATCACCATACCCTAAATCATCAGCATATATAACAACTATATTTGGTTTAGAATTGGCTATTTGTTTGGGAGTATTGGATTTGCAACTTATTAAAGTTGTAATAAGACTTATAGTGAGTATAATTTTGAAATGGTTCATGTCTAATTTTATTTTTTAGATTTCTTTTTTTGTTTAAAATTTGGGTCGTATTCAGGATTCAATGCTGTAGGTACAGGTGCTTTTAATTTTAAACGCCAATCGTTTAGTAATTTATATAATTCTTGAGCTTTTACTGGATTTGAAGCTGCCAAATTATCTCGTTCACCTAAATCATTTTCTAAATTGTAAAGTTCCATCGCATTATCTTCAAAATAATGATGGAGTTTCCAGTTTTTATACAAAACAGTAGAACCCGGACGTGTTCTAAATAAAGGATCTCTGCCGTCATCTTTAGTCATGCTATAGGCCTGCAGGTATATAGGAAAGTGCCAAAATAATGGTCTTTCCTCAATCGTTTTACCTTTTAATAATGGCATAATATCCTGCCCGTCTAAAACTTTATTCGGCAACTCTATATTTAAGATCTTCATAAAAGTTGGAAAGAAGTCCATATTTACGATAGGTGTGTTATTGGTAGTACCGGCTTTAATAATTTCTGGCCAACGTATAATGTATGGAACTCTAGTGCCACCTTCATAATAAGAACCTTTACCTGCTCTGAGCGGGGCTTGGCTAGAAATGGCTCTGATCCCGCCGTTGTCTGAAGTGAAAATAATTAAAGTGTTATTCGTTAGATTTAATTCGTCTAATGTTTTAAGCAATCTTCCAATATTGGTGTCAACATTTTCAACCATAGCTGCAAAGACAGGGTTTTCTTGACCACCACTACCTCCTTTTGCTTTGTATTTTTCTATCAATGCTGGTTTTCCCATTAATGGAGTGTGCACTGCATAGAAGGGTACATACAAAAAGAATGGTTTTTCTTTATTTGTTTTTATAAATGAGATTGCTTCTTCAGTAAGTCTATCCGTCAGGTTTTCACCTTCAGGTGCTATTTCTAAGTTGGGTAAATTATTATAGGGTGCTGTATACCCTTGTTTTCCTGGATTCCCTTTGTGATTCCCTCCAACATTCACATCAAAGCCATCTTTTAAAGGATCATTTGTAACATGCCATTTTCCAAAGGTTCCAGTTGTATAATCCGCCATTTTGAATAGCTCACCCAACGTTACCATTTCATCAGTTAAATGATTGGTGTTTTTAGTCGGTATAATTTTACGGGTTTTGGTATTCCCTCTTGTAGAAGGCGCTACTGTATATACCCCATGTCTTGGCGTATTTTGGCCACTCATTAAACAAGCTCTACTTGGAGCACAATTTGCTGCTCCAGCATAGCCTTGAGTAAATACCATTCCTTCTTTTGATAAGTTGTCGATGTTTGGAGTTTCGAAATAAGTGCTTCCCATAAAACCAACATCTTTCCAGCCTAAATCGTCTACATTTATATAAATTATATTTGGTGTCGCAACAGTATTTTGAGAATTCAATGAAAGACAAAAAATAGCTGCAAATAAGAAAATAAAAACAGTTTTAGACTTTTTTATAAAGGAGCTATTTGTACACGTCATTTTTTAAAAATTTTAATTTTTTCAAAAATTAAAGAAAACCATATAACTTAAAAGGAGTAATTTAAGTCTAAAGGGATTTCAAATCGGTTAATTAATCCTTATTAGAACTAATTTCAATTGCCCCAAAATCAGGAGCATTAATAATTGGATTTCCTAGAATATCATAGGTTACTTTTAAACCAAGGGTTAATCCTATAATATCATTTGGAATTTGTTTAATTTCTTTTCCTTTATTTCTAATTAAGGTTGTGTTTTTAGGTCTATAATCTTCAATGTTCATTCCTCCAACATTTACAAATTCTGGGTTTCCAATAATTGGAGCGATGTCTTTAATGGGTATATTCTCTGGCCAATTGTTCTTTAAAAATAAATTATTTTCAAATAGAACATTTGTAATATTAGCGACCCCTTCTTTTTCAGGGTTGTATTGATCTCCTAATACACCTGCACTTTCACCTTGTATATAAAAGATGTTATTCATTATTAATACTCCAGAAGAAGCTTTGTCGAAAGCAAATTTTGATAAAATATCTTTAGAAACAACAATGGTATTGTTATAAATATAACTGTTAAATGGCCCATTTCTTTTTGAATCACCTACATATCCACTAAGCCATAATGTTTTTCCTTCTTGGAATGCTCCATCAATGCCTTTTACCCTATGACCATCATTTACACTAATGTTATAGCGATAGGCACAATTGTAATTGTTTCCTAATATTTCACAAAAACCTCCAGCATTGTTAGCGCTAAAATTGTATTGTAAAATAATATTTTCACAATTGTAATCGATATGGGCCCCTGCAGAATCTCCAGGGCCATTGGCGTTTAAAAAATGGTTTTTTTCTATTAGTATATCTGAGCTTCCCCAAGTCCACAATCCGCTTCCGCGACCCCATTTTCTTGAATCGTTATCGCTCCCAGATTTATTAACATAATTGTTTAAAATATGTCCATTTTCTATACCTGACATTTGTATTCCTGGTCCACCTGTTTCTATAACCTCACAGTTTTCAACCAAAATATTTTTGATGTTTTTGTTTTTTCCTGTGAATTTTATGCCTGTATGTGCTACATTTTTTACAAGACAATTTTTAATAAAAACATCTTTAATTATGGCATTTTCATTGGCATTTATAACTCTAATTCCCCAACCATAGTTTTGTGTGCCGTTTGCAGATTTTACCTCGCCTGAAGGTCTTGTGAATTCAGGTTTTTCGTAAAAAACATCTTGTATAATTAAATTGTCAAAAGTTATATTTTCTGAAGTTCCATTTCTTTTTGGTTTTACTAAAATCCCACATCTCATTTGGCTGCTTGTGCTCGTGGGATTAGTTAAACTAGCTTTTGCTGAAATTTCCAAATTAGTTATTTCAATAAAACTGCAATCAATTATGGAAACAGCATTCAGAACATTTTTAGTGCTAATAATGGCTCTTTTATTTTCAGTACTGCTAGTAGGTGAATAACTTGAGAATACTATTTTGTTTACTGAAGTTCCCACAATATTTTCTAGTAGCAAAGGTTGTTCAAAAACAACATTGTTTGCTAGTAAAACGCTGTCTCCAGGTTTTAATTTAATGGAATTAATTTTTGAGAAGGATTTCCAAGCCGTGTTTTGGCTGGTTCCATTATTGGCATCCTTTCCAGTGACAGCATTAAAATAATAATTGATGGTGGCGCTACTTGATGAGGACTGATTTTCACCGCACGAACTAAATATAAGAGGGTAACTTATAAATAGCACTAGCGTTACAATACTTGCTAATCTGAAGTTGTTAAAAGCGATCATAGTAATTACTTTTTTGTTCTTATAGAGGAACTTTGTTTGATGCTAAACAGTTTAGCGTCTAATTTTTTAACAAGTTCTGGATTTGATTTTGCTACATTGTTTTGTTCACCAATATCGGTTGAGAGATTATAAAGTTGTGCTTTTTTAGACAAGCCACTCTCTATTTTTTTATCGATAATCCAAGAAGGTATGTTTTGGTTTTTAGCCAATGGTTGTATATATTTCCAGTCTCCTTCTCTAATTGACAAGGTGAAGGATTCTTCAAGCATTGTTTTTCTGCCTATTTTAGAATTTCCTAAATAAGCATCCAAAACATTCCTGCTGTCTGGTGCATCAGTTTCTAATAATGGTTGGTTTATCAACGCTGCTATAGAAGCATAAATATCAACTTGGCTCATCATAGCATCGCTAATACCAGGTTGAATACTTCCTGGCCAGTATGTAATTGTTGGTACTCTAGTTCCAGATTCGAAAGCAGAATATTTACCTCCTCTAAGTGGGCCAGAAGGGTTATGGTCCCCTAATTTTTCAACTGCAAAGTCTTCGTAACCATCATTTAAAACAGGGCCGTTATCACTAGTGAAAATGACCAATGTATTTTGAGAAATACCATTGGCCTTTAATGTTTTTATAATTTCACCAGTACACCAATCCATTTGTGCAATGGCATCTCCACGAGGTCCCATGGTGCTTTTACCAACAAATTGTTTGTTTGGAAGTCTTGGTACATGAATGTCATGAAAAGAGAAGAATAAAAAGAAAGGATTCTTTTTATTTTCTTCAATAAATGTTTTGGCTTTTGAAGTCAATATCATTGGAAATTCTTGATCAACCCAAAGTGCTTTTTCACCTCCGGTCATATATCCCATTCTACTCACGCCATTTATAATGGCCTGACTATGATCTGGAGCGGCCTTCATTGCAACCATTTCAGGATTTAGAATTGCCGTAGGTTCATTTGCAATTCTTTTTTTATAACTTACTGTAATAGGATCGTTTGGATCTAAACCAACAACCATATCATTTTCAAGATATACACAGGGTACTCTATCTCCAGTAGCAGGAATTAAAAAACTATAATCAAATCCAATTTCGTTTGGGCCTGGTTTTATACTTTCATTCCAATTTATGTTACCATCACCTAAGCCTAAATGCCATTTTCCAACAACGGCGGTTTTATAACCTGCTTTTTGAAGCATACTTGGTAAAGTGGGCGTTCCAGGACGAATTAATAGTGGTGCGTCTCCTGGTAAAATTTCTGCTTTATTTCTAAAGGCATATTGCCCAGTTAATAAAGAATAACGGGAAGGTGTGCAAGTAGCTGCAGCACTATGTGCATCGGTAAATTTAAGACCATTTTCAGCTAACCTGTCAATGTTTGGCGTTTTTACACCAATTGCGCCATAACTTCCAACATCGGCATAACCTAAATCGTCTACGTAAATAAGGACAATATTGGGTTTAATAGCAAGTTCTTCTGAAAGGCTTTTGCTTTCTTTTGGGGCTGTTGAACAAGCAACTAAAAGAAGCAGCAAGAAACCAAAAGAGATTATTAGATTTTTTCTCATAGTAAAAAGATAAGAATTGTGTTATGTTTTTGTTGTAAAATTTTTTAATAGAGACAATTATAAGGCTTATATTTAAGCGTTTTTTTTAATCAAAAACACTTAAATATAAAAGCAAAAAGGGGGTGCTATAAGTCAAAAGGTTGTTCTCATTCTTCAAGAGTCCTTGTGTTAATAGTAAATATAATTAGTTCCATACAAATTAAATTTTTTCTCTAATTTCAATGTTATCCATAAAAAAAGATGGGAATTTAGGGGTTACCTTTCCCTTAAAGAATATAAGTTTTATTTCTGTAACCTGTGAGGGAACAGTGAATTCGAAAGAAGTTTCTGTCCATTGGTCTGTTTTAGGCATTTCAGGGAGTTCCCATAAAGTAGCATTGTCGGCATTATTCTTTAGCCTACCAACGAATGTATTTTCAACGGTTTCTATCCATTTAGATTGAAATTTAAGAATATATGTTTTTCCAGATTCTACATTTATTACTTGATTAGCAGCGGCATCGTTATTTTGTAACCTTAGCGAAAAATTTCCTTCGAAAGGGGCTGTAGTACTTATATCTGAAGCATTCAATTTAAACCCGTCCCAGGAATTTGTATCTCCAGTTTCAAATCCGCCATTGGCAATTAAATTACCTTCATCAACAGGAACTTCAAAAGTTGTGTCTGATCCAGGTCCAATAATAGGGTTAGGATTGTGTTGTTTATAAAATTCACCTAAGGCGGTAATATTTCCATCTTCATCATACAGTGCAGATGTGTAAAGAGGCGTTCTACCAGTACCATCAAACCAAGCGTACTTTGCCACATAATCTAGAGCATCAAGTTTGGGTAATACAACTTGCATAAACTGTAAAACCGTTGCTTCTGAATGCTTATTTGTTTCTGGAGATGTCGCCGTCCAATCTGCCACAGCAAATTCTGTAATCCAAAGAGGTTTATTATACAGTTCGTAAGCTTCCTTTAACTTTGCTAAGAAAGCCGTTGGCGATGGTCCACCATAACTATGTATTGCTATATAATCTATGCGTAGGTTTAACGACTCTGCTTTATTCATAAAAGCAGTCATCCAAGTGTTTTTAAAGCCTACTGGCGCTGGACTAATAATGGGCAAACCAATTGATTCTAGTTTAGGCCAAAGTGCTACAACTTCGTCTACCGTCATATTTGATTGCTTCGCACCATCTGGCTCATTAAAAGCTAAGATGTATTTTATTTTACCTTCATTCTTCAAGTTTATAAGCCTGTCAATGTTAGCATCTGAAACAGATTTTCTACCCCAAAACATAGGTACATATTCCACATTATCAGGAATTTCATCTTTAGGTAAATTCCCCCAATGGTAGAACCAATTTGCTCCTAATTCAGAAGTTTTATGAGACCAATTATCCGTTTTATAAGTATACGCGACGCCTTTTTTATCATTAACTTCTTCGATAGGTTCATTCGCTTCGGGTATTAAATCGATAGCATCATCATCTTTGCAAGAATTAAAGCTAAATGCTAGTAAGCATATTACAAGTACTTGTGTTATTTTTAAAATAGTTTTCATTGTTCTTTGATTTTAATCTATATAAAAAGTAAAAAAATATAATAAAAGGCCATTATTAAGGAATAATGACCTTTTAAACAAACTAATTAACTCAAATATA
>JADWMI010000319.1 GCA_015767395.1 Bacteroidota bacterium
TCGGTTTAAGGGCTCTTTGAATGACTTTAAAATAGTGATAAAATTGTTAAGGTTTAGATACTGACTTTTCAAGGTTTAAAATTCAATCTCAACATTTCGCTATTGCTTTCAGTATGTGTGTATTTTTTTATTTGAATGAAACCATATTTATCATAAAAAGCCCTTCCAATAAAATTTTTCTCAAAAACTTCCACCTCTAATTCGTCGTGAAATTCCTTTACAAAGGTCACCAGTTGGGTTCCTATTCCTTTTGAGTGGTGATTAGGCATTACAAATAGCCCTCCAATTTCATTATCTAACATGCTTATAAATCCAATTACTATATTTTGCTCTTCGTAAACCCAAGTCTCAGTGTTAGGAATATAAATTTCTCTCATGTCTTTTTTTACTTTTTCTACAAAAGAAGTTTCCAAAAAAGGATGCGCCAAACTTGATGATTTGTACCAAATATTCATAATTTCATCATTGTCTTTTTCTTTGCGTTTTCTTATCATATCTAATTTTTTTGAAACAAAAGTTTTTGGGTTGGCGCATTCACAATAATTTGCAATAATCCTGATGCAATGGCTCCGACTGTTGGAATAGCTCCAATTCCAAGCTTTGTCAATGAATATAAAAAATATTCTTTAGTTTCCTTTTTCATAGAATTATTTTTTATCGAAATAGTACTCAAGTTATTATATCCAAACAAATTTAACTTTTCACCATTCCAATTGTTGATGTAAACTTAGTTTTTACGAGTTAAAACACAATTTATAATATTAAGTATTTAACCATTTTTTAAATTCAGAAGCTGTGTTCTTACTAATTATAATAGCAGTATTCAGTTTTGTTTTAATTTTTAATTGGTTATTCCCATACTTTAATATTTCATCTATCCCTTTTACCGAAAGAATAAATTGCCTGTTAGCCCTAAAAAATATGGTGTGATCTAAACTGTTGTACAGCTCATCTAAACTTACATTATTGGTATATTTTTCTCCATTTAAACAGTGAATGGAGGTTACAGAATACTCTGTGCTGAAATAGGCTATTTCACCAACGTTTATTGAAATAAGTTTGTCTTTTGAGTGGGTTAATATTCTGTTTTTAATTTTTGAGGTATCACCATTTTCAACATTATTAGCATTGTCTATTTTTTCATTAATCTTATTTCTATAATTCGTTAAATTCAAATTTAATTTTGAAAGTGTTAGCACCTCTCCCATTAAAAGTTGATTTTTTAACTCTAATTCCTTTTCATAATAATTACTCAAATACCTCACAATAATAACAGAGAATAAAATAATAGAAATACCTGTTAATAAATAAACCAAGAAAAAGGTAACCTTCAATTTTTTAATTTCCTTGTCAATTTTATCAATATTGGCGTGTGCTGCAATTATCCAATCCGAATTTTTAACTGGATATAAGTAAATTATTTCAGAACTTCGGTTGTTATTGAACTCTCTTAATCCACCTTGATGTTCTTTATTCTTTAATAATTCATAAAAATCTTCTGAATCTATGCCATCATCAAGAGGTCGAACATACGATTCATTTGGATTGACTTGTATACCAATTTTTTGTGGGTCAGGATGACAAATTTCAACACCCGACCAATCGAACATACAAATAAATCCCGATTCAATATTTGTACCCTCAATGCTTTTTTGAATATTATTAATAATGGTATCTCTATTGGTTCCGTTTGAAATTTGATAGGAAACTAAATTTGAAAACTCCCTTGCCTCTCTTTGGCTCGATTCAATTTGAATTTCTAAAAATTGATTGGTACTAACCTTAATCAAATAATTCATGTTAAAATAACCAATAACAAAAACAATGAATGATATTGCAAGCAACGTAAGTAGGAATAATTTATCTTTTTTCAAAAAATGTTTTTTTTAAGTCATTTATTTCCCTTTCAACGCTTAATTTTTCCTTTTCACATATTTTTAATTGTATAAAAAAAGAAAAACGATTTTATTTGGTATGAAGTTAAATGAAATTTAATTAAAATTCTATTATTATGAAAACAAAAATTATGGTATTCGCAGTTTTTTTTCTTCTAGCAGGTATCGTTTCCTGCAGTGATGATGACGACCCAGCCCCTAATCCAAATGTGACTTTCAAAGCTACATTGAATGGTGCAAGTGAATCAACGCCTAATGCTTCAACAGCTACGGGAACGGCAACACTTACATTTAATACGACGACAAAAATTTTAACAATCACTGTAACACACAGTGTTGCAGCTCCTTCAAACGGGCATATTCACAAAGGAGCAATAGGTGTAAGTGGCGCTCCTGTTTTTCCTTTCGCTAGTTTTACTTCTCCAATAACTTATACAAGTACTGCTTTGGATGCAAGTCAAGAAGCTGACCTTAAGGCTGAACTTTATTATGTAAATATTCATAGTGCTGCGTTTCCTGGAGGAGAAATTAGAGGTCAACTTATGAAGCAGGCGGCAGCTAATTTACCCGAAGGTTATTAACCTATAGGATTATAAATTTTTGAAAAAAGTATTATTTTCTTATCTAAAGTGTAAAACTAATTTGGCCTTTTGTTTAGGCAGTATTTAGTAAATTAAAATTTCAGAATTATAAAAAATTAATTTGTAACATGCTATTATGTACTATCAAGCCCTAAATTTTAAAAGAATTTAAAATAAATAATATAGAGAACTTGAAAACAAAATATTTTAAAATATTGACCATAGGTTTAATTCTAATTATAATTTGTTTATTTTTCATACTGAAATTGTACAATAAACCTTTTATTGATATTAAAAATTCGAATGCTAGAATTGAAGTTACTGTGGAAAATATATTATTTGAATTTCAATCAAATGAAAGATTGGCAAGTGAAAAATATGTAGATAATTTAATCCTAATAAAAGGTAAAATTGCAGATATTTCAATTTCAAATGGGAATACTATTATAACATTAAAAGATGAGAGTGATATTTCAAGTGTTATTTGTCAAATGTTAGCCGAAGATAATTTAAATGCTTTAAAACTGGAAAAAGGAGATGCAATTATAATAAAAGGTATTTGCACAGGTTATTTATTAGATATTATGATGGTTAGATGTATATTAATTAATGACAATTTTTAGGATGAATAGAGCTCTTGTGGTCATATTGTTTTTAGTGTCAATTCAACTGTTTTCACAAGAAAAATATTTGACAAAAGAAGGTTATATTTCCTTTTTTTCACATTCTTTGGTTGAAGATATAAAAGCCGATAATTATCAAGTTTTAAGCGTTATTGATACTGAAACAGGAGAAATCGGGGTTCAATT
>JADWMI010000320.1 GCA_015767395.1 Bacteroidota bacterium
TCAAACCTATGAGTATAAAATTGTAACAAGTATTGAATCTGTTGTTCCAATGGGGATTGGTAGATCTCGTATTATTTCAGAAAACGAAGAGAAAAATTATCAAGATTTTACTTCTGAAAGAACAGATGAAAGTAAAAAACAAAATAAATCTAAACGTGGTGATGCCAAAGTTGATAATTTTGAAGAAACTAAACTAGTCAACTTTTATAGTGCAGCTGGTATAAACTTTCAAAATATAGCTTCTAATGATGCATTACTTTCTTCTAAAATAAATACTATGATTAGCGAAGGTTGGGATCTGGCATTTGTTACTAGTGCTGTTGAAAGTGACGGTGGGAAAGGTGATGGAAAAGGGATTTTTATTACTCGATTTATTTTTAAACGATTAAAACAATAATCAAAATCATAAAAACGGGAAGCATTTGCTTTCCGTTTTTTTATTCATAATACAATCTTAATTTTTCAATTTCAATATTTTAAGATTGCTATTTTTATTTAAGATTATAAAATGTGTTTGATCTCCAATAACAATCTTTTTTATAGCTTTCGCTTCCTTATTGTTAAAATAGCTCGTGTCATTTAAAAAATCAAATGTCCCTTTTTTATTTCCTAACAAAATAGTTCCGTTTGAAGCATCATATCGAATGGTTTCAACTTCTGCTTCATAAATATTTCCAACACCAAAAATATCTAGATAACCATCATTATTCACATCTAAAATCTCTGTACTTAAAATTGGGCCAAATTGTGCTTGAATAGGCAATTCTCGAATTTCAAATTCCCCATTTTTATTATTTTTTAAAATAACAGATTTAAAATTAGAAGCTTGAAAATGTGAAGCATTATTCAAAGCATCTTCTCCATAAATATCGGGCAAAGTTAAAGATGCAAACTCTTTAAACGATTTTACTTTTTCATTCAAAATTGGCACTTGTTGTGACGAACATTCTTTCCCTCTAACCGGCAATAAATCACCTGTTTTTGAAACCTTACTTAACACAACATCAAAAGTTTTATTAGCATCTAAATAATCAGCATAAATATGTAATGGTTTTTTATTGGTTGGATGAAATTTATTATTTGCTCCCCAATTCCCGATAATATAATCTTTATAACCATCATTATCTACATCGGTTTCAGTAATACTTTGATACCACCCATTTGAATTTGCCAATATTGGAATTTCCTTTTTTACAAATTCTGATTCTATATTTTCAAATATTACAATTGACATCCATTCACCAACAACTATTAAATCTTGATCTCCATCATTATCAAAATCTGAAAAAACAGCATCATTAACCATTTGAATCAGCGCCAATTCTTCTATTTTTCCTGTAGTAACATCAACAAATTTTCCATTCCTGTTTTCCAATAAACTAGACTTTTCAGCCAAAGGATATTTACCATGGATTACGCGACTACCGACAAACAAATCCACATCACCGTCATTGTCAAAATCTGAAGTACTTATCCCTTTTGAATTTGTCAATATTACGGGTAAATTATTTCCTTTTTTAAAGTTCCCTTTACCATCATTTATATACAATCTGTCTTGTAGAAGTGGGCTATTTATAGCAACCTCATAGCCTCCTGAGGCAACGTATAAATCTAAATCATTGTCATTATCCACATCAAAAAATTCGGCATCAGTATCTTCATAGATTTTGTCTTTTTCAAATAATACCATATTTGAATTTTTAAAAGTTCCATCATTGCTTTGAATAAATAGGGCAGCTGCCGATCCTAATGCATTTCCAGTAAAAAAATCATCTAATCCATCATTATTCACATCGCCAACAATTAACGGAGCACTCATTTCAGATTGCTTCTGAGGCAATAATAATTGTAAATCAAAGTCATTGAATTTATTTTCTTTTTGACGATAATTAATTCCAATAGCTTCAGGAGATATACTTTCAAACAACGATTTTATGAGTACTTTATTCTGAATATTTTTTACGGCTTTTTTGTAATCTAATTGATGGCTTTTATTTGCCTCAACATTGGTCAATAATTCTTTTGAGCCTTCTGGCCAAATAACCTCAACACTATCTATTTTGGTTTGTTCTCCCAATCCAAAAATCAACTTATTTGTAACCGAAGATTGGTATCCTCTGCTTAAGTACAACTGTTTGGATTGCTGTAAACCATTTGCATATACTTTTACGCTGGCACCAATTCCATTTTTGTTATTGTCAGGACCATTTAAAGAAAAAGAAACAAAATTATTGTTGGTATTATTTTGGTAAATTGAAGCTTCATCAGCCATATTATTCACAACCAAATCTAAATCACCATCATTATCCAAATCAGCATACACAGCTCCATTTGAATTTACATTGGCATCCAATCCCCAATTCTTTGTTGTATTTGAAAAGGTTAAATTTTGGTTGTTTTGAAAAATATAATTACTCAATTTATTCGAAGGCATCATATTTATTGCTTCATCTAACGAAACCTTTTTTCGATTCTGAATATTGATTTTCATTTGATTTCGAAAATCTTGATTTGAAAGGTCGTGTTCAATTCCATTTGTAACAAATAAATCCTTAAAACCATCATTGTCAAAATCGGCTATTAAAGGTGCCCAACTCCAATCTGTTTTTGCGATACCCGCCAATTGTCCAATTTCACTATAGGTTCCATCACCATTATTCAACTGCAACATGTTCGACATATATTGATAATGATAACCCGCATTTACAAGCGACCAAAAATTTTCTGTACTCATAGTCGCCATATTTTCTTTTCCTCTAATATGATCTTCAGCCATCATATCTAATACCAATAAGTCAGGTTTTAAATCGTTGTTAATATCTGCAAAATCTGACCCCATACTATTGTATGAAATATGTTTAAAATGAGAAGATATTTCATCTGCAAATGTTCCATTTCCTTTGTTTATATATAAAAAATCAGGTTCTAAAAAATCGTTTGCCACATAAATATCCGGTAAATTATCGTTGTTAAAATCTCCAATTGAAGCACTTAATCCCCAAGCTTTATTCGCAATACCTGCTTCTTTTGTAATATTTACAAACTTTCCACCATCATTTCTAAATAACTGATCAGAATTATACGGTTGAATATCTTGTTGAATCGCAGGATTTATAACTGTATTGTTTTGAAAATCCTGACGATGATTTACCAAATACATATCCAAATCATTGTCTTGATCAAAATCAAAAAAGTAAGCTTGCACTGAAAATCCAAAATGGTCCAGCCCAAATTCGGAAGCACGTTCAATAAATGTATTGTTTTTCTGATTGATAAACAGCT
>JADWMI010000321.1 GCA_015767395.1 Bacteroidota bacterium
TTTTTACGTTATGTAAAAGGAAACCCTGTTGAAATAGGAACTAAAATAGGTGAATATCTAAAAGAAAATGTGACCGAAGTTGCCGATTTTAACGTTGTAAAGGGATTCTTAAACTTGGTTATAGCCGATTCATTTTTCGTAACTAGTTTTAAATCCATCTTTGAAACTCAAAATTACGGGATTACACCACCCAATGAAAATGAAAAAGCGGTGATGGTTGAGTACTCTTCACCGAACACAAATAAACCACTTCACTTAGGACATATTAGAAATAATTTATTGGGTTATTCTGTGGCTGAAATCATTAAAGCTTCTGGTAAAAAAGTGTACAAAACACAAATTATCAACGATCGTGGTATTCATATTTGTAAAAGCATGTTGGCTTGGCAACGTTTTGGAAAAGGTGAAACTCCTGAAAGCACTGGTTTAAAAGGTGATAAATTGGTTGGAAATTATTATGTGAAATTTGACCAAGAATATAAAAAAGAAATTGCGCATTTAATTTCGGAAGGGAAAACGGAAGAAGAAGCAAAAAAAGAAGCACCACTTTTAGTTGAAGCGCAACAAATGTTGTTGAAATGGGAAGCTGGTGATGAAGCAATTGTTTCGCTTTGGAAAACTATGAACCAATGGGTTTACAAAGGTTTTGATGAAACGTATGCTGCGTTAGGAGTAGATTTTGATAAAAACTATTATGAAAGTGACACCTATTTACTAGGTAAAGATATTGTAGCTGGTGGTTTAGAAAAAGGGATCTTTTTTAAAAAAGAAGATGGTTCAGTTTGGATAGATTTAACCGATGAAGGTTTGGATGAAAAAATAGTATTGCGTGCCGATGGAACTGCTGTTTATATGACCCAAGATATTGGAACTGCCATTGAGCGTTTTAAAGATTTTGACTTAGATGAATTGGTCTATACGGTTGGAAATGAGCAAGATTATCATTTTAAAGTGTTGTTTCTAATTCTTGAAAAATTAGGGTTTGACTGGGGTAAGAATTGTTACCACTTATCTTATGGAATGGTTGATTTACCAAGTGGAAAAATGAAATCAAGAGAAGGAACCGTTGTTGACGCCGATGATTTAATGGTTGAAATGACCAATACTGCTAGATCTATTTCACAGGAATTAGGAAAATTAGAAGGCTATTCTGGTGAAGAAAAAGAAACCTTATATAATACCATTGGCTTGGGTGCATTAAAATATTATATTTTAAAAGTTGACCCTAAAAAACGAATCTTATTTGACCCTGAAGAATCTGTTGATTTTGCGGGAAACACAGGACCGTTTATTCAATATACATATGCCAGAATACAATCTATTTTAAGAAAAGCTACTTTTGATTATTCAGAAGTTAATGAAACCATAGAATTACACGAGAAAGAACGTTCATTGATAAAACAATTGCAATTATTTACTGAGGTAATTCAAAGTGCGGCTCAAAACCACAGTCCGGCATTGATTGCAAATTACACCTACGATTTGGTAAAAGAATACAACTCATTGTATCAAACTTTACCAATTTTAGGAAATGAAAATGAAAACGAGAAAATATTTAGGACCCAACTTTCTTTAAAAGTGAGTGAAGTTATAAAAACTGCATTCCGTTTATTGGGAATTAGCGTACCTGATAGAATGTAATTTCCAGGCTATTCCTCATAATTATCAGATTGAAAATAAAAGAGTTGAAGAATTAAATAATTCTCAAAATCAATTCAATTAAAAATAAGTAAATTTGCTGATAAATTCAGCATAAAAATTAAAATAAAAGAATGAAATACGACGTAATAATTATTGGTAGTGGTCCTGGAGGATACGTTACAGCTATTAGAGCATCGCAACTTGGTTTTAAAGTTGCCGTAGTAGAAAAAGAAAATTTAGGTGGAATTTGTTTAAACTGGGGTTGTATTCCAACCAAAGCTTTATTAAAAAGTGCCCAGGTTTACGATTACTTAAAACACGTTGATGATTACGGTTTAAAAGCTGAAGCTATTGATAAAGATTTTGAAGCAGTAATTAGTCGTAGTAGAAATGTTGCTGATGGAATGAGCAAAGGTGTTCAATTCTTAATGAAGAAAAACAAAATTGATGTTTTAGACGGTTTTGGAAAAATAAAAACAGGCAAAAAAGTTGATGTGACTGCTGCTGATGGCACAGTTACTGAATACAGTGCAGATAACATAATTATTGCAACTGGTGCTCGTTCTCGTGAATTACCTAACTTACCTCAAGATGGTAAAAAAGTAATTGGTTACCGCCAAGCAATGACCTTACCTAAACAACCTAAAAAAATGATTGTAGTTGGTTCTGGGGCTATTGGTGTTGAATTTGCACATTTTTACAATTCAATGGGAACTGAAGTTACTATTGTTGAATTTTTACCAAATGTTGTACCTGTTGAAGATATTGATGTTTCAAAACAATTTGAACGTTCAATAAAAAAAGCTGGAATTAAAGTAATGACTAGTTCTTCTGTAGAATCTGTTGATACTTCTGGTAAAGGTGTAAAAGCTGTTGTAAAAACAAAAAAAGGAGAAGAAATTTTAGAAGCTGATATTTTACTTTCAGCGGTTGGAATTAAATCGAACATAGAAAATATTGGATTAGAAGATGTTGGTATTGTAGTTGACAGAGATAAAATTTTGGTAAACGATTTTTACCAAACAAATATTCCTGGTTATTATGCCATTGGAGATGTGGTTCCTGGTCAAGCACTAGCACATGTTGCTTCTGCTGAAGGAATTACTTGTGTAGAAAAAATTGCAGGCTTACATACTGAAAAAATCGATTATGGAAACGTTCCTGGTTGTACCTATGCGACTCCAGAAATTGCAAGCGTTGGAATGACTGAGGCAAAAGCCATTGAAGAAGGCTACGAAATTAAAGTTGGTAAATTCCCATTCTCAGCATCTGGAAAAGCAAAAGCCGCTGGAACTCCTGATGGGTTTGTAAAAGTTATTTTTGATGCAAAATACGGTGAATGGTTAGGTTGCCATATGATTGGTGCTGGTGTAACAGATATGATTGCAGAAGCTGTTTTAGGTAGGAAATTAGAAACTACTGGGCACGAAGTGTTGAAAACAATACATCCACATCCAACAATGAGTGAAGCTGTTATGGAAGCTGTTGCAGCTGCCTATGATGAAGTAATTCATTTATAGAAAAGTTTATAAATTACATAAAAATACCAAAGCTAGTTGCTTTGGTATTTTTTTTTGCTTTTCACCTTGAAATTTTAGCTAGTAACAATGTTAATCCTCTAACAGTTCATTTATAA
>JADWMI010000322.1 GCA_015767395.1 Bacteroidota bacterium
ACTCTAATTGGCAATTACTTTTCCAATGTTTTTAAGTAGTTTACAATGAACCACATATCCTCTGGATCGGGTATTTTTTTTTCATAATTTGGCATATCATCACGACCAATGTAACTTTTGTAGAAAATTACTCCCTCTGGTTCCATATGAAATTCTTTAGAAGAAAAGTCTCCAATATCACTATCAAATTCATCAGCTTTTGGTCCATCGCCTGTGCCGGTTTTTCCATGACATGATTTACAATGTTTGGAATATAGAGATTTACCTATGGATAAATTCTCTGTATTAGAATAAGTAGGATTTTTCATTTTTACATATTTTTCGGGAATATCCCATTCTTCCTGATCAAATTGGTGGAAGGAATAAAGTGCGAAACTTACAAAAAAAATGACGATTAATAATTTAATTGTTTTCATATTACATTTGTTATAACGGTTATTAATTTACTTTTATAAAATTTAAATTTTAATGTGTTATTGAATACTATTTTAGAGTTCAGATTCTAATTCCAAATTTTTGCCCTCCTTTTTAATTTTAAATAAATTAACAATAGTATATAAGTAATTGGCCCATACCCCAACTAACAAAATTGTTAAAACAATGTACATCCATGTGGGTGCCCCATGAGTCCAAAGCATATTTTTTTCTACTGTGATTTGTTTGTTGTGGATTCCCCAATCTATAGTTTCACTCTGAATTACGGTTCCATATTCTTCGTGATCGTCAATTAGGGAGTAGACGATTAAATTTTTATTTACATCGCCTTGTAAATCAAGTGGAAAATCAAATTTAAATTTACCTTCCTCAATGGATTCTTCTGCTAAGACCATTTTTGAAAACATGGAGCCAACAGATATAATAATATCAGCATCATTTACAGGAATTTCTTTCCCAAAAACATCTGCTGTATAAGCATTTACAAAAACAGTCTTAATACTATCAATTTCTTTTAAGTCTAATTCTAAATGGAGATCTTAACACTAATTTCTGCGTCTTGTTCACCTATGGCATCGTTTCCATCAAAATGGGCTGTTAAATTAATATATCCCGACTCATCTATTAGATATTGATGGTTTTCAGCAAGTGTTAATTGAGCAATACCTTCATTTGAAGTTTTATAAGTACCCAATTGTACTTTTTCTGCGTCTGTATAATTGATAAACGCTATTTCAGCTCCATAGACGGGGATTTTGTCTCTTTTATTTTTCTTATTCTGTCCGATAAAACGCACTTCTAATAACCTGGAATTATCAGCCTGTTTTATTGTTTTAAATTTGAAAATTATTTTATAATTGTCAACATCATTTTCTTGTGCAAAACCATAAGTACTGAATAATAAAACAATAATAAAAGAAGTAAAAATTGCGAATTTGGCCTTGTAACGTTTCATAAAAATTATTTTTATAGATCAGTTATGATTTTTTTTTGTTTTCTTGTTCAATCTCATAATCAATGATACCAGAGATCGGAATTATCGGAATGAATTTAAGGATGAGGGTAAAGAACAATAAAAACGCTGCAATTCCAGCGAAACTTAAAGAATATTCAACCCAAGTAGCGGTATAGTAAATAAATTCCTGTCTGGTATCTTGAATTGGCAAGAAGGGTGTTTCCAATGTTGGAACTACAATTATATATCGATTCAGCCATAATCCTAATACGGCAATAAGGGCTGAAAAAGATATCCAGTTAACCGTTCTTAGTTTTTTGATCGATAGAATAAATATTGGAACTAAAACACCAATGTAATTTGCCAATATAAATTGCCAAAAATATTTGGTAAAAAGTGTTTCTAGTAATAGATGATTACTTCGACTATGGCTAAACCATCTTGAGAAATACTCGGCAAAAGTGAAGTACCCATACAAGAGCGAAATTACAAGTAATACCAGGCCAGCCCCAATAAAGTGGACCTTCCTTATATAATTTTCTAATTTGAGATACTTCCTAATTAAGAACATGGAAATAATAATAACGCCAACACCAGAATATAATCCCGCAATGATAAAATAGGGGGCAAATATGGAACTGTTCCAACCAGGTTGAGGTGTTAAACTAAAGATCCAGGCCAGTACAGTATAAGCAACAATGGCCATAGCTATAATCATAGCCGACATAATTCGGATTACTTTATGTAATCTGTTATGCTGGCTAGGAGTATCTTGGTAACCAATTGCCAATAATTTGTATATTTTTTTTCTCCAAACAGAAGTTTCCGGATCACTGTGATCTCTCAGAATTGCAAAATCAGGAATAAATGTTAAATACAAATAAATAAAACAGCCAATAAGGTCGGTCATTATTGCAATAATATCCCATGTAATAGGCGATTGAATTCTGGGATACATAAATAAATAATGTAACCTGTCCAATCTACCAATGCATAATAAAATGAATATAGGACCAACAATTAGGGAAAGCACGGTAATTATTTCAACAATTCTTGAAATAGAATTTTTCCAAGGCGTTTTGAAGAAGTGTAAAATACCGGCTATAAAGGCTCCGGAATAGCTAACTCCAACAAAAAAAATAAAATTGATTATGTAAATTCCCCAAACTACATTATCTCTCATTCCAGTAACCTCATGCCCATTAAGCACCTGAATAACAAACCCATAGAGCCCAACAGAAATGATTGCCAATAAAAAACCAATCCAGATTTTTGAACTAGTACTGGTTTTATCTGGCATTGGTAATAATTCTTTAACTAATTCTCTTTTTCTTTTAATTACGTCCATAATGAAGAATTATTTGAATTAAATTTTACCTTGTTTTTTTAAGTCTTGTACATAAGGAACGTCTTTATACCTTTCTATAATTTCTTCATCAACGTTAAATCCTCGTTCTAATGGGAATTGCCTGTTTACAGCCGGTAAATAATAAACACTTGGTTTGGTTCCTAAATGCTCCAAATGGCGATAACCGCCGCGATCATTAATTAATTGAGAAAATCGAACAGTTTCATCACCATTGGTGACAATGTCTTCGTTTTTATCTCCGAAATAAATAACACCCATCGGGCAAGCTTTTGCGCAGTATGGTAGTTGACCTTGTCTTAAAAGATCAGGGCAAAAATCACATTTCATAACTGTTCCTTCAACTGCCGGAATACCAGTTTCAGGAGAATATGGCACGTCTGAGTTGTCGAATTTATCATTATGACCCCAGTTAAATTGCCTTGCAGAATAAGGGCAACTTGTGACGCAGAATTTACATCCAATACATCGGGTATTGTCTACTAAAACAATACCATCATCACG
>JADWMI010000323.1 GCA_015767395.1 Bacteroidota bacterium
CTTCTTTTTCTGAAATATGGGATGTGCCAAATGGAGGTGTTTTACAAAGTTTCGCAATCAAAAACGCAATTTTTGAACAAATTTCGAACGTTTCACAAAGTATCGTAAACACAGAAAAAATTTCTTCAGAACTTGTTGTAAACTTTAATTTTTCTAAACAAAAAGACAAAACCAAGGCAATATTGGATTTAATACCAATTGTAAAAGATGGAAATGTGTTTAAAAAGGTTGTTTCTTTTGATTTAGAATATGAAATTTTAAATGTTCAAAGCAAACAATCAAAATTGTCAACTGTTAAGAATTCAGTTTTAGCAACGGGTAATTGGTTTAAGTTTTCGATAGATACTACTGGAGTTTTTAAAATGGATAAATCTTTTTTACAAAGTTTAGGAATGGATGTAAATAATATCAATCCTAAAAACATCCAAATTTATGGTAATGGAGGCGCTATGCTTCCATTTAAAAATAGTGATTTTAGATATGACGGTTTGCAGCAGAATGCCATTTTTGTGAGTGGTGAAACAGATAATAGTTTTGATAATGAAGACTATATTTTATTTTATGGAGTTGGTCCCAGCAAATGGTTCAAGAACAACAATAATTTAGCTGCGTTAGAACATCAATACAATATTTTTTCCGATGAAGCTTATTATTTTATTACTGTAGGTTCTTCAGATGGATTAAGAATTGCAGCCAAAACAC
Source organism: Bacteroidota bacterium (assembly GCA_015767395.1). Next base: position 703 of record JADWMI010000323.1, read on the forward strand.
CAATTGATGAAGTTTCAGATGCTTTAATAACTAATTTTGATGATTATACCTTTTTTGAGAAAGATGAAGTGAATTTATTTGCAGTTGGTCAACAATGGTTTGGAGATAATTATTCTGTTGAAAATGTACATTCTTATTCAATTCCTTTTAATGATATTGATCCTAACGAGGATCTAATTGTTAGAGTTAGAGGTGTTGCAGAATCTTCTGTGTCTTCACAAATGGAAGTGAAAGTAAACAACCAAAGTTTGTTTAATGTTAATTTGTATGCGAGTTCAGGACTAACCCATGCGTCTGCAAACAGAGGTAGCGGTACTTTGCAAATGTCAGGGAATTCAGTGCCAGTCCAAATAAGCTACAATAACAATGGAAACCCTTCAGCGAATGCATTCTTAGATTATATTGAAGTATTGGGAAAGAAAAGGTTGAAAGCGAATGGTAAACAATTTTCGTTTAGAAATTTTGATGTGATAAATACAAATAACATTTTTGAATATGTTATTGAAAATGCTTCAAATGTTAGTGAAGTTTGGGATGTTACAAATCCATTAAACCCAATTCGGGTAGAGAATAAATCAACTTCATCATCTTTTAATTTTAAGGTGAATGGAGGTGAGGCTCATGAATATATAGTTATGAATAATAATGATTATTATATTCCTGAAAGATTGGATGAATCAAAGGTTAAAAATCAAAACTTACACAGCTTGATTAACTTAGATTATATAATTGTTACTCCTAATTATTTGGTTGATAAAGCTCAGAAATTGGCTGATTACCACATTCAAAATTCGGATTTAAAAGTGCAGGTAATTGAATTAGAACAAATTTATAACGAATTTTCTTCGGGATCTCCAGATCTTACAGCAATTAGAGATTTTGCCAGAAATTTATATATAAACGCAACTACGAATCAGCTAAAATATATTTGCCTCTTTGGAGATGCTTCTTACGATTATAAGGATAGAATAGGAGGGAATAATAATATTGTACCAGTATTTGAAGCCTATGAAAGTTTTAATTTAGCCTCGTCATATGTTACCGATGATTATTATGGGATGATGGATGAAAATGAAGGGAGTATGAGCTCATTTGAACGTCAAGATGTAATTACTGGTAGGATTCCTGTAACAGATCCACTAGAAGCCGATGACGTTGTAAATAAAATATTGAGTTATTACAATCCTACATCTTTTGGCGATTGGCGGAATAAAATCACATTGGTTGCTGACGATATTGACAGGAAAGGTGAAGAGACTATTCAATTGAGTATGGAGAAATTAGCTGATATAATTTCAGTAAACAAACCCATTTTTAATTTAAAAAAAATATATGCAGATGCACATGTACAAGAGAGTTCGTCTGGTGGGAATAGGTATCCAACGGTTAATATTGAACTTACCAATCAAGTAGAAAAGGGTACATTACTAGTTGATTATTTTGGGCACGGAGGTGAAGATGGTTGGGCGGCAGAACGCATTTTACAAGTTCCAGAAATTCAAGGTTATAATAACAACATAAAATTGCCGCTATTTATCACGGTAACTTGTGAATTTAGTAGATTTGACAATCCTTTGAGAAAATCAGGAGGTGAATATCTTATGTGGAATAAAAAAGGAGGTGTAGCTTCACTTATTTCAACCACTAGAGAAATTTATATAAGTGTTGGTCAAGTTTTAAACGAAAGGTTAATTGGACCGTTACTGAATTTTAATGATGAAAATTATACCATTGCAGAATCTTTGGTAAGTGTAAAAAACCAATTTTCAACAAGTCAACGATTTTTTGTTTTTTCTTTTGGAGATCCAGCAATGCCACTACATGTTCCAAAACCAAATGTTAAAATCACCAAAATGAATGGGATTGATATTAATCAATCATTAGATACTATCAAAGCATTGTCGTTTGTGAAATTTGAAGGAGAAGTAACTAATGATAGCGGTACCTTGTTGTCCGATTTTAATGGCGAGTTTGAAGTTACAGTGTTTGACAAGCCTATTTCAAAGAAAACACTCGACAATGACAATTTTAATTTTGTGATGGACTTTGATGTGTTGGAAAGTAAAATTTTTACGGGTAGATCAAATGTTGAAAACGGAAAATTTGTGTTTGAATTTGTGACCCCAAAAGATATTAAAGTTGCTTTTGGAAAAGGAAAACTTAGTTTATATGTTTCAAATAATAGTATAGACAAAGCAGGCTATAATTTTGATGTTGTTGTTGGAGGAATTAATCCCAATGCGCCAGAAGATGTTATTGGACCTTCAGTGCAATTGTATATGAATGATCTTAATTTTGTTGATGGAGGAAATACAAATGAATCTCCGGTTTTTATTGCTGTTTTAGAGGATGAGAGTGGCATAAACACTTCAATTACTGCAGTAGATCATGATATTGTAGCCATTTTAGATGGCGATCAAAATAATCCAATTATATTAAATGATTATTATGAAACGGACCTTAATACTTATAAAAAAGGGCAAGTTTCTTACCCTTTTAGAGACTTGTCACCAGGATTACACACAATTACTTTAAAAGTTTGGGATACTTACAATAAC
>JADWMI010000324.1 GCA_015767395.1 Bacteroidota bacterium
TACTAATAATTGATTATCCATACATTCATTTTTAGAAGTTCCAAATGTATAAAATCAATGTTGTATGTGAAATATAATAATGTAAAATAACAATATTTAACAGTTTGTTAAATATTGAATAAGTAGGTTGCGTTAAAAGTCTTAATCCAAAACAATATTTACTTATTCCTTCTCTTTTTTATTTCAGACAGCGCAAGCCCTTTTTCTTTGGTATAATCTTGATGTTTTGGACTTCCTATAATTTGTGATGTATAAACGCCAGAATGCCCAGAAAATAGATACGCAGCACTACAAGCTATTGCTATAAAAACACCAGATTCAATTCCAAAAAGTTCAATTCCCATAATGGTACAGGCTATTGGTGTATTTGTAGCGCCTGCAAAAACAGCAACAAATCCCATTCCTGCCAGTAAACTCATAGGCAATGGAATAAACCAAATTAAAACATTTCCTAAAGTTGCTCCAATAAAAAATAAAGGAGTCACTTCTCCACCTTTAAAACCAGCACCTAAAGTAAAAGAGGTAAACAAAACCTTAATTAAAAAATCGTAAGAATTTAAATTACTATTAAACGCCTCTACAATGGTAGGAATTCCTAAACCTATATATTTAGTTGTGCCGATACTATAAATTGCAATTGCCAAAATAACACCGCCAATCACTGGGCGTAAAGGAGGGTATTTAATATGTTTGGTAAATAAATGATTCCAAAAATGGGTTGATTTTGAAAAAAGCATGGCTACAAGTCCAAAAATAATCCCTGCTAGCAAAGCCCATAATAAGTTTATCGGATTCATTTCTGCTGTTGCAGAAATACTGTAATGTGTATGAGAAACATTCCAAATTTCACAAAAATAATTGGCTAAAACAGCTCCCATAAAACTTGGAATAATGGCATCAAGTCTAATTCGTCCTAAGATTAAGACTTCAAGGGCAAAAATACCGCCAGCCAATGGCGTACCAAACACAGCAGCAAACCCAGCACTAATTCCAACAATTAAAACAATTTGTCGGTCTCTTTTTGATAGTTTTAATAATTTGGTAAATCTATCAGCAATGGCACCGCCTATTTGAACTGCAGTGCCCTCTCTACCAGCAGAGCCACCAAATAAATGTGTTAATATTGTTCCAAACAACACCAACGGAACCATTCTAAAAGGTATGATTTTTTTCGGTGAATGAAATTCCTCTAATAATAAATTATTGCCTTTAACAACACTATCGCCATATAGATGATAGGATAAACCAATAATAAATCCGCCAATAGGTAATAGCGCTATAACCCATAAATGTGCTTCTCTCCAATTTGTTGCCCAGTCTAAGCTCAATAGAAAAAAAGCAGAAATACTTCCAACAATGGCACCTATTAACGTACAGATCAGCAACCATTTAATAAGATATATTAAAGAGGGGATTTGTTCAATTGAAGAAAGTGTTTCTTTTATGGTTTTAATATTCATTCGTAATATCTACGCGAATTATTTAGCTTTTTCAGCAGTAATTTGTGCGATTTTTATAATAACATCCGTTGCTAATTGCAAAGATTCAGCGGCAACATATTCATAACGACCGTGAAAATTATGTCCACCAGCAAAAATATTGGGACAAGGTAAGCCTTTATAAGATAACTGAGATCCATCGGTACCACCTCTAATCGCTTTTATTAAAGGCTTAATATTTAATTGTTTCATCGCTTCTTCTGCAATATCAACTATATGCATTACAGGCTCAATTTTTTCGCGCATGTTAAAATATTGATCTTTAATTTCAACCTCAATTAAATCTGATCCTATTTTTTTATTTAAACCATCTACAATTTTTTGAAATTCTACTTTTCTCTCTTCGAATAGCTTAAAATCGTGATCTCTTATTATATACTCCAGCGTTGTTTTTTCAACTTCACCTTCCATACTGTGTAAATGATAAAACCCTTCATAACCCTCTGTTTCTTGCGGAATTTCATTTTTTGGTAAAGCAGCAATAAATTCATTTGCAATTAACATAGAATTAATCATTTTTCCCTTGGCATAACCAGGGTGTACAATTTTACCGTTTACAACAACCTTAGCACCAGCAGCATTGAAATTTTCATATTCCAACTCTCCAACCTGACTTCCATCCATTGTATAAGCCCATTCAGCACCAAACTTGTCTACATCAAATAAATGTGCTCCTTTACCAACTTCTTCATCAGGAGTAAAACCAATCCTTATTTTTCCATGTTTAATCTCTGGGTTATTAATTAAATATTCCATTGCAGAAATAATTTCTGTAACCCCTGCCTTATCATCAGCACCTAATAGGGTAGTACCGTCGGTTGTGATAAGTGTTTGGCCTTTATATAATAATAAATCATCAAAATAACTTGGAGACAACACAATGTTTTGTTCTTTGTTTAAAACAATATCTTTCCCATCATAATTTGGGTGAAACTGAGGATTTACATTTGTTCCAGTATAATCTGGACTTGTATCTATATGGGCAATAAAACCAATTACAGGCACATTGAAATCTACATTTGAGGGCAATGTAGCCATGATGTAACAGTTGTCATCTAAAGTAACATCTTGCATTCCAATCTCTTTCAAATCTTCTACCAATATTTTTGCTAAATCCCATTGTTTTTCAGTACTAGGAAAAGCTGGGTTTTCAGGATCAGATTGTGTATCTATTTTAATATATTTTACGAAGCGATCTATTATTTTTTGCATTATCTATAAATTTTCATCAAAAGTAAGGATTCAAATAAGGATTTACAATCTATAATAGGTAAATTATTATAAAAATTCAACCGTTTCAATAATGGCAATAGATTTGCAAATACGTTCCTCTATATTTTCTTCTCCATAAATTTCTGAATAGGCGTTGAAGTACGTGTTTTCAGAAATTTTTACAGCCAAATTAAACGTATGATATTTAAAGTTATTTTTTGAACCCTTAGCAACAAACCAAAAAGCAGGTTTTGATTGAAAAGTAATATTTCCAAAGTTCAATTTTTGAAGATTTGAAACGCTTAAAATGGAGTCGTTTTTCTTATAATATGCCTCATCAAAATTCAATTTCCCCAAATTAAAAGAAGTACCCAATATAAAAGTATCGGTTAATTGTTTTGTGGTGTCTGCAGCAAATAATTCAGATTGAAAATTATCATAGTATAAATCCTTTTTCCAAGAGGTTGGTAGGTTTAATCTAAAGTTTTTCTTAAAGTCTGACACCAATGAAGCATTCTTTAAACCTGTATTATTACAGTTGAATTTC
>JADWMI010000325.1 GCA_015767395.1 Bacteroidota bacterium
ACAACCGAAAAAGTAAGTTTTTCTTCATTAGGTCTTAATGAACAAACATTATTTGATAATATTTCAGGTAACATAGGTACTACCCTATCAACCAAATATACTGAAGTTGCTCTCTCATAAGCCTCTTGTTCAAGAATCGTATTTTCCTTCACGTAATGAGATACATCTGCAATATGAACACCAATTTCATAATTTCCATTTTCTAATACCATAAATGACAAAGCATCATCAAAATCTTTGGCATCTTTAGGATCAATAGTAAAAGTGAGGTCTTTTCTCATGTCCCTTCTCTTACTAATTTCTTCCTTAGTTATTTCAATTGGAATTTCAGATGCATAAGCCTCAACCTCTTCCGGAAAAGTATAGGGTAAACCATATTCAAGTAATATAGAATGAATCTCGGTATCATGATCACCTGGTTTACCAAGAACTCTCATGATTTGTCCAAATGGATTTTTTGAATTGGTGGGCCAATCTAAAATTTTAGCAAGTACCTTATCACCATCTTCAGCCTCAGCCAACTGATCTGCAGCAATAAAAATATCTGCATACATTTTATGATCATCAGGTACTACAAACCCAAAAGTTTTATTCTTTTGTAAAACGCCTACAAATTCTGTTTTAGACCTTTTTATTACCTCTACAATATCACCTTCCTGTTTTTTATTCTTTTTCCTCTTATACACATATACTTTAACCAAATCATTATTCAAAGCATGGTTTAAGTTTCTCGACGGAATATAAATATCATGTTCTAAGTCTTCACAAATAACATAGGCATTTCCTCTTGATGTAACTTCAACAACACCTTGATAATAGTGATTTTGAGCTACTAAAATATATTTTCCTATTTCTACTTCTTCTATTCTTTCCTGGGCTTTTAACTCTTGTAATTTTTTAACAATTTGATTCCGTCCATTGGCATCTTCAATTTCCAGTTTAGCGGCAATCTGTTTGTAATTAAGTATCTTGTTTGAATTTTGATTAAAAACCTGTAAAATTCTTTTACTTAAGTCCTTAATTACATTTTCTTTCTTCTTGAATATTCTATTCTTCTTTCTTGGCATTTCTTCAATATTTCTAATTTTTAAAAGTACGTATTATAATCACAATCAATTCTAAAAACTATAATTAAAAACAAATCGTAATTTGCACCTATTGAATCAATTATGAATGAAAGGTGTTTGGTATATAATTTATAATCCAGTATCTGGAGGTGGAAAAAAAGATAGACGTATTGAAACTATAAAAAATTTGCTGCTTAGATATCAGCTGAACTATAATTTTATAACTACAGAATACGCACATCATGAAGAACTTCTGGTTAAAAATGCTATTAGTAAAGGTTATAGAAAATTTATTTGTGTAGGGGGTGATGGAACGCTTCATTATATGGTGAACGGTATCATGCAACAAGATCTTGTAGCATCTAATCAAATATCAATTGCCGTAATTCCTATTGGTACCGGAAATGATTGGGTTAAAAATTATAATATTTCTACGAATCCAGAAAAAGCTATTAAAACTATCCTAAATAACAAGTCTGTTTACCAAGATATAGGGAGTATAAAATTCTTAAAAACCAATAAAGAAGTTTTCTTTGTAAATGCAGCAGGAATAGGTTTTGATGCATTTGTAGTTAAAAATATAAGTGTTTATTTAAAATGGGGTTCTTTAGCTTATATTATTGCCGCACTTTCTAGTTTAAAAAAATACAAACCAATAAAATTTACATTGAATACTGAAAAGAGTTCGTATAATTCACATATGTTTTTGATCAGTATTGGTTTATGTAAGTATTCTGGTTCTGGAATGCAATTAACAGACTATGAAAACCATCAAATCGGCTTCTTTGATATAACCTATATTTCAAAGATTAAAATACTTCAAGTGCTGAGACATATTCTTAAATTATACTTTGGTGGGATCAAGGATATTAAAGAATCGCAATGTTTTATAGAAAAAACTATTTATACTGAAAATAATAATTCTTCTTTTATACAAGCTGATGGTGAGTTACTTGGCACTGGTGACGTTCATATAAGCCTAATTCCAAAAGCAATTCAATTTATCATATCATAATTTTTTTAAGAATTTTAACATTTTTGTAACATTTCTTAATTTTTATCGTCTATAGGGCATATGAAACCAGTTGTTAAAATAATCATTCTCTGTCTTGTTATTTTTGCCCTAAGTATATTTGCGGCAAAAAAGAGCATAGATTATACTTTTAAAAAAGTAGAATGTACCCAAACAACTCAAACGACAGCATTAGATTTTCAATTATCTTCTGAGAATCTTTAATCTATTTTTTTGCTTCTTTTTTTGTTGTTATTAACAACTATAATATTATTAATAGACTTTATTTAAATTTTAAAAAAAGAAATGATGGTTATTATAGTGTGTTAATACACCCCATAAATAGTTTAAATAAAATTATGATATATCAGTTTTAAAAAACTATCAACATACTATAAAAAACTAAACCCTTAGAAATCAATTTTAATTTTGAGTTATACACAATTTAATTTTTATGTATTAACTGTTTTTAATGGAAAAATAAATAGAAAATATTGATGATAATACTATGAATTACTGTTCATAAATAGAAGTGAAATTATTACAATTAAATTTGTTTGTTTTATTTGTTTTAAGCAATAGATAAATAAGATTGAATTACAAAATATATTTATAAGAACTATGCTATATTTAGTTAACAATTGAGGTGTTTTATAATCACTTCCTAATCAATAGAATGTAAACATTGATTAACAATGCAATAATTTTATGTTTATTACTTTAATAAGCTTAATTTTACTTGAAAATAGCAATATGAAACTAGCAATTGGAAACGATCACGCCGGAACAGAATATAAATTCGAAATCGTCTCTTATTTAAAGGATAATGGAATTGAGGTTGTAAATTTTGGTACAGACGATGATCAGAGCATGGATTATCCTGATACAATTCACCCGGTTGCTGAGGCTGTTGAATCTGGTAATGCTGATCTAGGTATTATTATTTGTGGTAGCGGAAACGGCGCTGCAATGACAGCAAATCATCACAAGAAAATTCGTGCTGCCCTTTGTTGGAATGATGAATTAGTATCCCTCGCCAGACAACATAATGATGCTAATATTTTAAGTATTCCAGCCAGATTTGTTTCTAAAGAAGATGCTTTACAATTTGTAAAAACATTTTTAAATACTAAATTTGAAGGAGGTCGACATCAAAATAGAATAGATAAAATACCT
>JADWMI010000326.1 GCA_015767395.1 Bacteroidota bacterium
TGTACAATTCAACAAATCGTGACGACACACTGTTTTTAGGGTCTGCAATTTCTGTGATCATTATTTTTGGAACAATTTTTTCGCAAACTTCGTAAACCTCCGTAAATTCAATATCTTGAATGTTTCTAATTTCAATATTTGAACTTAAAACTCCAATTATTGAACCATGTCCTTGTGGAAATAATTCACTGCTAAATGCAGATTTTCCATTGGTAAAAACGGAAACCCTTGCAGTTTTATTACAAGTTTCCAACGTTCGTGTAGCATCATTTTCCCCACTAAAAAAAGTAAATGCCGAGCCCAATTCATTTTCAACCAATTGAACATCTATTACCTTTGCCAAAGTACTTTCGTACATCTTATCTACGGTTTCTGAAATTGTAATTTCACGAGGGATTATTTCTGAAGTTTCTCGACTATTATAAATATAATCCCCTACTACAGCTTCTTCAATTTCAATAATTTTTGACCCTTTAGGAAAACCAACAGACAAAACGCCCTCATTTTTATTCATATATAATTTATTCAATTTAACGAGTACTTTATCGCCCACACCATACGCTTCAAAAATACTTTCATTTTCAATTAATATTTGAATCCCTGCGGCTGGATTTTCAACGGCATCTTGAATCACTAATTTATTTTCGAAATTTCCTTGTTCATCACTTGATATTACATAAGCTTCAACTATGTAATCTGTCGTTACCCCAAATTCAACCATAGTGCCTTCGTACATTTCCCTTACTTCGGCCAAAGTAATTGTTGGACTTATACTTGAATAGTCACAACGATCTTCTGTTAAATTTACATCATCCGTATCACGAATATAAAGTTGAAAATCTTCATAATAATTACTGAAAATAGCCGTAATACTCCCCTTGCCTTCTGGTAATAATTCGTTCTTAAAATCAGAATACCCACTATTTCTTAAAATAATATCACCAGCTAAATCACAATTACTATTAAACCCATTTAACAACCTATCAACAGTTAAGGTATTGTCTAAATTTCCATAAGTCATTCCCAATTCTTTTGTATTAAGTTGAACGTTTTCAATTTTAATCAACATTTCTAACATCGTTTCATTTAAATCTTCAATATTAATTATTTTGGGTGTTATTTCTACAACCTCACAAGAACGGACAATATAATTGTCTACTTCAGTTGAAGCAATTCTGTCCAATTCTCTTCCTGACGCTTTCCCAATTTGAAAACTTCCAAAACTATAGCCAACCGCCAATCCTTTTAATTTGACAAATATTTTTCTTCCTACATTGTATTTGGTATATAAATCGGTTTGATCTATTGCAATTTTTATAGCAGCTGTAGGATTCTCCGGTTTGTCTTGAATAGAAATGGTTTTGTAAATATTTCCAGATTCATCACTTGAAACCACATATCCTTCAATAACAACATCTGTTTCAATAATTGTTGATCCACCAAATTTATACATTTCCTTTACTTGTTGAATGGTATTTGTAACGGTAATCACAGGTTCAACACATTCAACTGTTGGAGTAGAAAAATCTGAATCTTTTATACACGCCGAAAAAAGCATGCATAGTATAATAATTTTTAGAAGTCTAACTTTTTTCATAGCTGAAATTTTAAAGTCTAACATATACGTTTATATAATACGATGCGCCATTGCCATACCAATATTTTGGTCCAAAAATGGGTTTCGCTAATTGCTTATCTTGTTTTAATTCAGGGTAATTTGCATTTCTTGGTTGTTCGTAACCACCTGTTTTAAACAATTCGCCAAACACATTGTTAATTGCAATAAAAAAACCATAATACTTCTGTTCCTTAAACCATGATTTTCCTCCAACAATATTCACTAAAAAGGCATCATCAAATTTTTCCTGAGTTAATAGTGCATCCACTTGATCTTGGGTAACCTGAACACCCGTATCATCATCAACAAAAGGAACACCATCAGCATCTAAGTAAAAATTATCGGTTCTCAATAATGGTGAAATATCCAAATAGTTATTGGTCATTAAATTACCACTTATTTGAAACCACCAATATTTTGGATCTCGATATTCAAAACCCAATGAATAGGCTTGTTGTGGAGTTCCGGCTACCCTATAACTTTTTAAATATGAAGTTCCAAAATCACCATTGGCATCCACAAAAAAATCAGATTCTAAATACAAATTCGGATTGTTATTATAAGTAAACTGACCAAATGATCCACCTGCTAAAAAATTTATAGTGGCTGTTGCATGGTAAATGGCGCTAAATTCAACTCCCATATGGAGCTTTTCTATACCAGTTACAATTTCATTTACAAAATCTGCTTTATCACCCTGCAAGCCTTCCGCAAAAAGAAATGATGTTTCTATTGCATTGCTGAATTTTGTATAAAAACCCGTAAGTCTTCCCTGAAATTTTGGAGCACGATAAAAATAAGTTAAATCGCCAGTTAAAACTTCTTCACTTGTTAAATCAGGTATGATATTGTTATTGACTCTCGAATTTGAAAACGAATTTCGAATTGTTGGCGCATTGGTTAAATATCCTCCATTTATAGTTGCTAAATGTCTTCCTGTAAATTTATATGTAAAACCTCCTTTTGCACTCACATTTGTAAAAGATTGTTTTTCTCCTTTTCCAAAGGAATTATCAGGATAGGTCCCATTTTTATAAAACCCTTCTCGTTGATAACTGCTATTTTTAAAATTGATGGCCGCAAAATATTCCAATTTTTTACCTACATATTGCAATTGAGAAAAAGCACTTAATACCGCTGCATTAATGGTATAGTTATATTGAAACTGATCCCCTACACCAACCACCCTATCTAGATTATTCAAATCGTTTTGCTGAGCATCACCTTGTGCATATTGATCTAAATCTACAAAACCATTTCCACCCAATAAATCGAGCATATTCCCATAGTTTTCTGAAGTTAAATTCCGATAGGTTAACCCTGCATTTAAATTATAATTGTCATTTATATTCGCGTTTAAAATGGAGTTAAGTGAGAGTTGAGAATCATCAACACGGTCTTCATATAAATAGTACAACGCATTTTCTTTATCTGTATTTACTTGATATAAATTTTTCCAATCTACTTGTCCATCATTAATAAAATCTTGTTCTGCCAAATACGCATTTTCATAATCTAAATCGTCTTCAAACCGCAAATAATTACTTGGCAAATATTTCCAGTACGTTGGATCAGGATTGGGCGCATTGAAATACCCCAAACGACTGTTTCCTATATGTCCAAACTGGTA
>JADWMI010000091.1:0-2980 GCA_015767395.1 Bacteroidota bacterium
GAAAATAACATTATAGAAAATGTTATAATGCCCTTTATAAATTTATGTTTCATAATTTAACTGTTTTATTAATTAAAACCCAGAGGTTTTTATATTTCTATTTTTTTCTATTCTATTTCTTAAGACTGTGAGTCTCAATTAAGAGATTCCTTCATCGCAGAAATTCGGATCGGAAGGACATTATCCTTATATTTTTCAATGATTTTCTTCATCTCGACTCTAATTTCTTTAATGGCTGTTGAAGGAATTTTCACTTCTTTTTCCATCAACTCTTGTGCTTTTAGTACTGCTTTTTCTTTTTGACCACATTCATCATATAGTTTTGCCAATAAATAGTTGGGGTAAAACCTACTTGGAATCATATTAGCGGCATGTTGATAAGCCATCTCTGCCTTATCATACTGTTTTGTTGCTTTATAACTATCACCCAAAGCAGTTTCTAAAATGGTGGTATTTAAATGGTGTTTGGCTTGTTCAAGTATACTAACTGCTTTGGTATACTCTTTAGCCATAGAAAGTGTTTTGCCGTAATTCATTAAAAATTCACCGTCTTCCTTAAAAATTGGATATACAGCTTCATACTCTTTAATCTCTTAGGGTTTAATTCCCCGATGCTTGCATCGTATTTCCCTTTTTTGGCATTTGGGATTTGTTTTTTTGGAATTTGATACCTCGTATGCTTGCATCGAGGTAGTTCATTTGCGTTTTCATAATCACCATAATTTTTCATTTAGTTTATAAAAACTTACTTTAATTTGTCAATTACAAAATAAATATCCTTCTTAGTCAATCTTTGCTCTAGAAAGCTACAAGTAGTTATATTGTTAGTGAAATAAAGGATATCTTTAGATAAATTGAATGGCTTTTTATCAATTAAAAATATAGGAATATCAATATTATAATTTTTAAATTTCTTTTTGCTTATGAATTCAGAATCTGCATTATACATAAAAACGTATATGTTCAATAAGTTTTCATATTTTGTCATTATTTTACACATATCCTCATATTTAAACCAACATGCAGGACATTGTGGATCAAAAAAATATAGGACTGATATTTTATCATTATCTTCAAATAAGTTTTTATAAGTCAAAACTTCATAATCTGTATCAATAAAATTGTAATTACCTTTAAGAATATTACTATTAAAATCAACATCAACTAATTCAATTGTAGAACAACTCCAAAAAAAAGACAATCCAATACAATAATATAAATATTTCATAGCTATATTTTAAATTTAACAAATTGCGTTTTCTCATTTTTGTTATCATAATGAATCCCATATAAATAGTTTTTAGATATTGCTATCCTCGAAATTGGAATTGGAGTTATGTATTTTATTTTTTTCTGACCACTCCAATCAAAACAAAGTATTTCATTTGATTCATTAGAATTAAGCATCATTTCTCTAGATGTTTTGTTTGAATAACTAAAACAAATATTATCCTCAGTTGCAGAAACATCTACTAATCCTGCAATGCTTTCACCTTTAACAAGATATACATTTTTCCTTTTTTTTACAATTTTTGGTTGGTGTACAAATTCAGAAGTGTATAATTTTTTAATTTGATTATTTTTTAATTCAAAGATCTCAAAGGCATCAGATGACAAATTCATGATACAGAACTTTTCATTAGTTGGGTTAGTTACAATTCTACCTTGATATATGGTTCCTTTAAATAGATTACTAATATTTGCTACATTATCATTATAAAAAGGATACTCTTCAAAGGTTCCAAGTATATTGTTATTTTTATCTAACAGACCTACTCTTCCCTTTTCAAAATATCCTAACGCTAATTTTTTATCTTTGTGTAAAGTTAAATTACTTGGTCTAAAAGCCTTAGTATACGGATATGGCTTTTTTGAAATTATTTCAGGATTTTCTTTAAAAAGTATGTCCTTAATAGATACCTTATTCATGGTTTTTTTTTTAGGGTCTCCAAAAAAAAGAAATCCTTTTTTAATAGAGTAATTTGAAAAAGAATTGAATTCATTTGGACCTCGACCTTTAATTCCCCATTTTTTTATTATTTCACCTTTTTTTAGATCAATAAAAATAAATTTGTGTTTTCCTTCATGTTCCTGTATTACAGCGATACTATCAACTATTTCAATGTGTGAACTAAGAAACATTGATTGGTCATCATTAACAATTATTTCGTATTCTGTTAAATTAATAATTCTTGGAAAGTTTTCATTTAATCCAGCTACATCTGAATCACAAGCAATAAATAGGACTGATATTATAATAAAAGTAAAGTTTCTATATATATTCATAATGTTTATTAAAAATTTAATTTATAATTGTAGTCCTTGTTAAATTTTAAAATATCACTACTTAAAGTTAAAAAAAATTAACATTAATTTAACAAAGACTAATAATTAGTTATGCCCACCAGGCCCAGCCTTCTGGAGTTTCACAATCCAAGTCAGGATCAGTTGGGTTCATAAAAATACAAACATAACCTGGATTCCTAAGGCAATCATAAAGCACTGATTCATCTTCGCATTCAGCGCTCGCTGTATTCAGCGTTAATAAACTGGCTAAATCCATGTTGCTATTTGATGATTTCATTGCATTTGTGCTCATAAGCATCGCCATAGCAAATACTGCAACTCCTAAAATTCCTATTATTTTTTTCATTTTTATTAAATTTTAATAAAGGGCTTGTTACCCTTCGTTATTTATTATATTATTTTGTAAAGTCTTAAAGGAATGCTACTTTTGGAGCACTGCAAGGGCTTGTGTTTTTTAGGCGGTTGCAAGAAATAAAAAACCTAATTGTCATTGCGAACGAAGTGCAACAATCTGTTCAAAAGATTCCTTCACTTTTTATCTGTTTTAACAAACAGTTAAAAAATTCGGAATGACATTTTAACTTCTTCCTCTGGGTAAGTTTGTTTATTACATAGGCAAGCATTTTTTAAGATTAAACATTAATTGGTATTTTTAATTTTTTAAAATCCAGAG
>JADWMI010000091.1:2990-8699 GCA_015767395.1 Bacteroidota bacterium
GAAAATAACATTATAGAAAATGTTATAATGCCCTTTATAAATTTATGTTTCATAATTTAACTGTTTTATTAATTAAAACCCAGAGGTTTTTATATTTCTATTTTTTTCTATTCTATTTCTTAAGACTGTGAGTCTCAATTAAGAGATTCCTTCATCGCAGAAATTCGGATCGGAAGGACATTATCCTTATATTTTTCAATGATTTTCTTCATCTCGACTCTAATTTCTTTAATGGCTGTTGAAGGAATTTTCACTTCTTTTTCCATCAACTCTTGTGCTTTTAGTACTGCTTTTTCTTTTTGACCACATTCATCATATAGTTTTGCCAATAAATAGTTGGGGTAAAACCTACTTGGAATCATATTAGCGGCATGTTGATAAGCCATCTCTGCCTTATCATACTGTTTTGTTGCTTTATAACTATCACCCAAAGCAGTTTCTAAAATGGTGGTATTTAAATGGTGTTTGGCTTGTTCAAGTATACTAACTGCTTTGGTATACTCTTTAGCCATAGAAAGTGTTTTGCCGTAGTTCATTAAAAATTCACCATCTTCCTTAAAAATTGGATATACAGCTTCATACTCTTTAATTGCGTTTTCATAATCACCATATTGATACGTATTTAAAGCTATTTTCCAGTTTTTAAAACCATCAGCTAACTCTTTTGTATATAAGACCCCTTTAGATATAATAATTACTCCTACAACAAGAACGGTAGATTTTAAAACCCATTTTATATTCTTATTATTTCCGTGTTGAAAAATTTTAAGTTCTTTTGTATTAAAATCTAAACGTGCTGAATACGCCAATAAAAAGATGACAATTAATTTTACAGGTAGTATTTGCATAGGATATGAAAAAGAGGCAAAAACACCGATAGCTAATAGACTGGTTTTTAATATAACAGAAAACTGCATATTTTCATCTTTTACTTTTATTTTGTATAAAACAATTAAGATGATAACAAGGAATATAAAGCCTGTAAATCCATTTTCAGCAATAAATTGTAGCCATTCATTAAAAGCATAATACGTATTGTCGGCTACCAAAGCTTCGGGAGTTTCTCCATTTTTAGCAAAATAGTGAGCTTGGGAATTCATATAATACGCCTTAAAACGATCAAAACCTACACCAAAAGCAGGGGCTTCTTTAATAATTTCAGAGGTTACCTTCCAAATAAATAAACGACCATCTGATGAGCCTTTTTTAAAATGATATACAGCATAGAGTCCAGCAAATAGAATACAAACAGAAAGAAAAGAACCCACTACTATTTTAGCGACACTTAATTTCTTTAAAACCTTTTTAACTACCTTATAACGAAACTCTAATAAAATGGCACTACTACACAAAATAGCTAACCATGCCGCCCTAGATTGACTTGCTGGAAGCACCAATACAGTTGCTATGATTCCTACTAAGGGAATATATTCAAATGTGTATTGTAATAATGTATTTAGGAATGTGCTATTGCTGTTCAAATGATTTTGAACTAGAATACTAATTATCTCTTTAAATAAATACATCCCCAAAGAAATCCCCCAAACACTTACTAAAAAACCAGCATAAGGACCTGGATTAAAAAAACTACCCGTCATTTTAAATCCAGAATGATTGGATGCGTAATAACCTAACAATTGTAAATTTCCATAAATGGCTTGCCATATTCCTGAAATAACAATAGCCAACAACAACCAAGGGAAAATTTTTACAGAAAGGTTTCTAACTATTAAATATACTACAGACAAACCGAGTAATTCTAAAAACCGTAGTGAAAAACCAACTTGAGGGGCTACAACATATCTATTTAATAGAATAATACACAGTAATACAAAAAAAGCAAAGTCTAATTTAGATACTCTTATATGAGCCCTTCCAGAATTCATCAATTTAATGATTGATAAAACCAAAAGAACCAAACAAGAATAAGTAAAATAGATAAATTTGCTGGTAATCGTTGGTTGAACAAATCCAGAAATATTAATTTGAGGAATCACTATTATTACTATAAACATTGATATAGTAATGATAATAGTTATAATATATCTCATCGAGAATAACTCAGGGTATTTTTTCACAGCATGTTTTTAAAATTCTAAGTTATATGATATTTAAAATGATTATTAATTACCTTCTTGATAATCATTTAATTTTTATCAACAAAAACTCATATTCCTCAACTAGATGCAATTAACTTCAAATATATGACAACCCTATCCTGTACTGTCCTGTATTCTGTTTTAAATTAATTATTAATCTTAATACTCTTTTTGTTCTTAATTGAAAAGAATCAGCAAAAAGAAAATTTTTAAAGGAGATTTTCTAAGATATATAATTATTATATTCTAAAATTTATTCCGAAATATGCTCTCGATTTTGTACATGTATATAGTGTAATACAAATACCTTTCATAAAATAAAAACATAGAAAAGGTGTACACAGATGTACATAGTTTCATAGAGATTCACTCTGTTGAGTTTATGGAGGGAACTGAACTAAATCATGACGTTGTAATTATGATGATTTGATTTTTGAATTGAATAAATGTATTAATATTAAAAAATATTATCTGAGTTTTAGGGTTTTTAAAAAGAAAATTTAGATTAAATTTACAGTAACAATATTGTTTAATTTACCGTAAACGATTTGATTAGAAAAGAGTATAAAATAGGGGTGAAATGGGTGTTTTCTTAAAACTCATAACCCGAAGGTCACTGGTTAGAGTCCAGTCCCCGCTACTAGTAAACAAAAGGCTTTCAGTTTCCTGAAAGCCCTTTTATATTTTATGGGTACAGAATAGGTACAGAATTTTAAGATTTTCGATATCTAGATTAAATTAGTCTGTTTGTACTTAATTTGGATTAACTCGTATTTATTTAACCCCGTTTTCTACAATTTTAAATTTCAGGATGTTTTTTTATTGATTTCCAAGCCAATCATTATTTTATTTTTTTGTAAGTCCAGTACAGAATTGGTTCCTATGTACTTACACAAAAGGCACTTTATGTTTGTGCATCATAATATTAAATTGTTAATCACTAGTCAGCACATTCCCCTATATTTCGCGAAAAGCTACATTCCGGGGAAAGAGCCTCTTTACAAAAGTCTTGGACACTATCCTCGATTTCTACTTTCCACTGCGCTAACCCAATCCGCTACTCTGGAATGGGACGCTACATTTTCAATCCGAAAATCGTGAATAGAGTCCGTCCAATCGGAATTCCATTATTCATTTAGTCTCACTTCCTACTACTTTAAATTTCACATAGTTTTTAATCCACTTACCGAGTCTCCATCATTACCTTTTTTTGTCAGCAAAACAACAACATTCTTCTTTGAACGACTGCATAAATCAGGCTCCCTTCGGCTCTGCTCAGGATAAACTCTCCCTCGCTCTTTTTTATAAGTCTTATCAAAGCTGAATATTGAATCACCCATAGCATCAAAAAAAGAAAACGCTTCTGGATATAATAAGTAAATCAATTTCAAATAAATATTAATCTTAAATTTTTAAAATCATGAGTACACTAAAAAACAAAGTACAGTTAATCGGCAACGTTGGACAAGAACCAACCATCACAACCCTTGATAGCGGAAAAAAAGTAGCCCGTTTATCCATAGCAACTAATGAGCATTACAAAAACGCTCAATACCAATTGGCACAATTTAGTGGCTTGGGGAAAGACAGCTGAGATTATCGAAAAGTATGTTAACAAGGGTAAACAAATTGCCGTTGAAGGAAAATTAACCTCAAGTTCTTATGAGGACAAAGAAGGCGATAAACGCTATGTAACCGAAGTAGTAATTTCTGAGATCCTACTATTAGGAAATGCAGAATAATATTTGAAAAAAGAAAGAGGGTGTTCCCTGAAGAAAAGATGTCAAATATCAATAGTTATCTAATCTAATAAAAACCTCTCTGAAAAGTGTGTTTACAAGACAAAGGAATTGTAAAGCAAGACAAAGGAATTGTAAAGCAAGAGGGTAACACGCTGCGCGATGTTACAATCTTGTTATTAGTTGAATTTCAATCGCTTATGAAATAATTAAAATTTATTTTTCCTTGATTTTTAGTAAAAAACCTTTGCATCCCAATAGAATCAAGACTTTTTTAGTAAAAAATCACGAAAATCTTAAAATTTAGTTTTGTTTAGAGGAATTTGTTGACTTCTGTTTTAGTATAAAATTTCCTTTCAATACACTCCCGTTACCTTATGAAGAGCGTATTGAAAGGAAATTCATTTGAGGCTTAAAAAATGATGTTTTGTTACGTACTTCAAATAGATATGTATGATTCCAATTGAATCTCAATCGAGATACATATTTTAAAAACGTTGCTCTAATCTTTGCATATCTTCGCTAACCTTTCTTTCAATTACTTTTGCATAAATCTGTGTTGTTGTAATTTTTGAATGTCCTAATAATTTAGATACAGTTTCTATGGGAACTCCATTGCTTAGCGTTATTGTTGTTGCAAAGGTATGTCTTGCTATGTGAAAGGTTAGATTTTTATTTATACCACATACATCAGCTATTTCCTTTAAATAAGAATTTAGTTTTTGATTTGATATGGTTGGAAACATCGTTTCTTTATTGATGGAGTTTGGATGCCATTTATATTTTTCAATAATTCCCAATGCTTTTGATAGTAGTGGAATTTTAACAGGAATACTTGTCTTTTCTCTTTGAGAATATATCCATTGTTTTTTATCAATTCCAATACATAAATTCTGATTGGTTAAATTCATAACATCTCCATAAGACAATCCGGTGTAACAACTAAACACAAATAAGTCCTTAATAAGTTGTAATCTAGGAATACCAAACGTTTTGTTTTCTATTGCTTGTAATTCTTCTAAAGTTAAAAATGTTCTTTCTTTTTTTTCATATTTCGCTTCAAACTTTATAAATGGATCTTTGTCTACCCATTCCATCTTATAAGCTAGACTGACCATTTTACGCAGACGTTCTATATGTTTCATAACGGTATTGTTACCCATAGATTTTTGAGACCTTAGAAAGCGTTCAAAATCAATGATGAATTTATAACTCAGTCCAGATAAGAATATATCCGTTGTTTTATGCTTTTGTTTTAAAAAGAGAAATATATATTTATGTGTTGTAAAATAATTTTTTTGTGTTCCCCAGCGCAATGTTGATTTCATATACTCATTATGATATTCAATAATATCAGACAAGGCATGTTGTTTTTCGTCGCCTCCTATAAAATGAGCTTTAATAATATTTGAGGTGACTAGCTTGTTTTCGTTTTTTAATTTTTGATAGGACTCAAAGAGTTGGGCATTCACTTGTTTGATGTAATTATTAACCAGTTTGTTCTCATCACTCAAACCCTTTAACTTATTTTTGGTTGCATCCCATTGAGAAATAGATAGTTTTCTTTTTAGAGAGAGTTCAGCTCGTTTTCCATTTACGGTGATTCGGGCATAGAGCGGTGCTTTTCCATTTTTGGTATTTGCGAGCTTTAACCAAAATAGAATACTAAAGGTGTGTGCATTTTTCATACTTTTTTGTTTTATGAATTAAACATTAAAAACAAAAGTCAAATCAGTTGTCTCGGTTACCTTTTTAATAAAATTTGTAGGTTGGTAACCGAATAGGTAACATTTTTAAACAAATCAATTCAAATTAAATGATAGGTATAAAACCACAAAAACTTGATAATCATATGATTATCAAGTTTTTGT
>JADWMI010000327.1:0-1559 GCA_015767395.1 Bacteroidota bacterium
AGTTACAAAGCAATGCGACCTTACTTTGATTATATGAGTGATGTGCTAACAACCGATTTAAATGGGGAATCAATAATTGACTAAGACTAAGACTAAGACTAAAACCGAGTCGAAAAGCTATATAATATCAAGTCTTAGTCTTAGTTTTGGTTCAAGTTTTATTAACTTATTTTTTCTAACAAGGCCATATAAAATCCATCGTAACCAGATTTAAATGGAGAGACTTTATGATCTTTAATTAATTGAAAATTCTCATTCTTCTTAATAAAAGCTTTTACTTGATTTTGATTTTCAGAAGGCAATATTGAACAAGTAGCATACACAAGTTTACCACCAACTTTTACCAATTGAGAATAATTCTGTAGAATTTCTTCCTGTGTTTTAATAATATTTTCAACAAATTCA
This sequence comes from Bacteroidota bacterium, assembly GCA_015767395.1. Next base: position 406 of record JADWMI010000327.1, read on the forward strand.
GGTTGTAATTTCCATTTACTATCCGGATTTCTTCTTATAACACCAATTCCACTACAAGGAGCATCAATTAAAACCCTATCAGCAGTTCCTTTCATTTTCTTTATTACTTTAGAAGAGTCAATAACCCTTGTCGTAATATTATGTGCACCAGCTCTACGGGTTCTGATTTTTAATTTTTTCAATTTACTTTCGTAAATATCAGTGGCAATAATTTGACCTTTATTTTCCATCAATGCAGATAAATGCAATGTTTTTCCACCAGCACCTGCACAGGTGTCAATAACTTTCATTCCTGGTTTTACTTCTAGATATTCAGCAACCAATTGAGAAGAAGCGTCTTGCACTTCAAACAAGCCATCTTTAAAACAACTGGTAACAAAAACATTTGCACGTTCTACCAATCTTAAGGCATCAGGATGTCCAGGAATAAATTCCGTGGCAATACCTTCATCAGCTAATTTTTTTCGTAATGAAATTTTATTGGTTCTTAGTGTGTTGGTTCGTAAAATAACTTCAGCTTGTTGGTTCAAAGCAGTAATTTCCTTGCTCCAATGTTTTTCACCCAATTCTTTTACACCCATTTCATCCATCCAATCTGGAATGGATTCTTTAAAAACACGCTGATTTTGTAATTCATCAAATTTACCTTTGATTCTTCTTTCAGGAACGCCTTGTAATTGATTCCAATCAGGTAGTTTATAGCCTTTTAGAATCGCGAAAACAGCAAAGTTCTTCCATGTATTTTCATTTGAATAATGAGACTTAGTACCAGCAATTTCATTGTATAAACGTTTCCAGCGAACCATTTCATAAATAGTTTCTGCAACGAACTTACGGTCTCTGGCTCCCCAACGTGCATCTTTTTTTAAGGCTTTTTGTACGACCTTATCGGCGTATTCTCCTTCGTTAAAAACAAGTTTAAGGGATTCAATAACTGTATATACTAGGTTTCTATGTAATCTCATATTCAAAAATTAAGGTTGCAAAGGTACGCAATTAGTTTGTTTAAAATTGTAATTGTTTATTGCTCCTTGAATTGTTATCTTCGTGCTTTAATTAAAATGAATGTCGGGAATAAAATTAAATACTTCTATTGCTTATTTAAAAGGAGTAGGACCTAGCAGAGCCGACTTGTTAAAGTCCGAATTAGGCAT
>JADWMI010000327.1:1659-3245 GCA_015767395.1 Bacteroidota bacterium
ACTGCTATGCAGCCAGTGTACCCTTCAACTGAAAAATTGACAAATAAAGGAATTACCAACCGAATTGTTTCTAAAATGATTCAAAATCTGTTTGAAGAGATTCAAGGAAGTTTTAAAGAGACTTTATCTGGTGCAATTATTGAAAATCTACATTTAATTTCAAAAACAGAAGCGCTATTCAACATTCATTTTCCTGAAAATCAGGATTTGTTAACCAAAGCACAAAAACGGTTAAAATTTGAAGAATTGTTTTTTATTCAAATGCAATTAATTCGAAAAAAACTAATTCGTAAATCAAAAATTAAAGGTTATAATTTTGATAAAGTGGGTGAGAAATTCAATGATTTCTACAAAAATAAATTACCGTTTGATTTAACAAGTGCTCAAAAACGTGTTTTAAAGGAAATTAGAAAAGACATTGGTTCAAATGCCCAAATGAATCGCTTGTTGCAGGGTGATGTTGGTTCAGGTAAAACCATTGTTGCTTTATTAACCATGTTAATTGCTTTGGACAACGGATTTCAGGCAGCTTTAATGGCGCCTACTGAAATTTTAGCAACGCAACATTTTAACGCTTTGGTTGAATTGTTAGCAGGACTGGATATTCATGTGAAATTGCTAACGGGTTCTGTAAAAACGAAAGAAAGAAAATTGATTCATTCACAATTGGAATCTGGTGAATTGCATATTTTAATTGGAACACATGCCTTGATTGAAGATAAAGTAAAATTTAAAAATTTAGGAATCGCTATTATAGATGAACAGCATCGTTTTGGTGTTGAGCAGCGTTCAAAAATGTGGAAAAAGAACGAATTACCACCGCATATATTAGTAATGACAGCCACACCAATTCCGCGTACCTTGGCAATGAGTGCTTATGGTGATTTGGATATTTCGGTAATTGATGAATTGCCACCAGGCAGAAAAGAGATACACACCGCGCATAGATATGATGCAAACCGTTTGTCGGTTTTCAAATTTTTAAAAGATGAAATAGCCAAAGGTCGTCAGGTCTACATTGTTTATCCTTTAATAAATGAATCGGAAGCCATGGATTATAAGGATTTAATGGACGGTTATGAAAGTGTTTCACGTGAGTTCCCGATGCCTAAATATCAAATTAGCATTGTTCATGGGAAAATGAAAGCTGAAGATAAGGAATATGAAATGCAGCGATTTATTAAAGGTGAAACTCAAATAATGGTTGCTACCACGGTAATTGAAGTAGGGGTAAATATTCCCAATGCAAGTGTAATGGTTATTGAAAGTGCTGAGCGATTTGGATTGTCTCAATTACACCAATTAAGAGGTAGAGTAGGTCGTGGTGCTGAACAAAGCTATTGTATTTTAATGACCAGTTTTAAATTATCGGCTGATGCTAAAATAAGATTGGAAACAATGGTGAGTTCAAGTGATGGATTTCACATTGCTGAAGTGGATTTAAAATTAAGAGGCCCAGGGAATTTGATGGGCAAACAGCAGAGTGGGGTATTGAATTTACGAATTGCTGATATTGTAAAAGATGGCGCCATTTTAAAAAAGGCGAGGGAAGTTGCGATCAATTTATTAACTGTGGATCCAGCGCT
>JADWMI010000328.1 GCA_015767395.1 Bacteroidota bacterium
GCCTGATACCGATGATTTTGAGTTTATTACTCAAGTTGGTTGGCTAGATGTTAGATCCATAACTGAAGATTCAAACGGAAATTTATGGCTAGGCACTTTCGGTAATGGTATTTTATCATACAATTATGAAGAAAATATATCAATTAATTACCCAAAATATGATGACTTAAATGCTCATATTGTATTTTCTATAAAATTTACTTCTCAAAACGATTTATGGATCGGAACCCGTTTTAAAGGATTAATTCATTTTAATATAGAAACTCAGAAAATAAACCAGTTCACTCAAAGTGATGGGCTTTCCAATAATACTATACAGTCTATTGTTGTAGAAAATTCAAATCATTTATGGCTTAGTACCAATGAAGGCATAAACTCATTCAATGTGTCATCTAAAAAATTTGATAGCTATAAAAATCCAAGTGGTGTTCAAACCGGTCCTTTTAATAACAATTCAGGATTTTTATCTAAAAACGGATACATTGTTTTCGGTGGAATAAACGGACTTAATATTTTTTATCCAAATGATTTAAAAAAAGATAAAGATCCTCTAAAAATCATATTTACCAATTTGAAGTTGTTCAACGAAACTGTTGAAATTAGTAATGATTTTGTTGAAACCCCTTTAAAACATAGCATTTCCAATACTTCGGAAATAAAACTCAAGCACAATCAAGATGTAATTACCCTAGAATACGCTGCATTAAACTTTCCTAGTTCAAAAGGTATTAATTATGAATACATTCTTGAAAATTATGACAATCATTGGAGCAAGGTGGGTAGCTTATCTTCTGCAACCTATAGAAATTTAGCTCCAGGCGAATACATTTTCAAAGTAAAAGTATCTGATGAAGCTGGAAACTGGAACTCGCAATCAACCAATTTAAAAATAACCATTTCACCTCCCTTTTGGTTAACAGTTCCTGCAATTTTAATTTACATCATCTTAATTTCTCTGTTAGCTTTCATAATAATGAGATACTATACAGATCAAATTAAATTAAAAAACTCTCTCTTTTATGCTCAAAAAATTCGCGAACAAGAAACCGATTTAAATAAAGAACGCTTTCGTTTTTTTACAAATTTTTCTCACGAATTACGAACTCCTTTAACGCTAATACTAGGTCCAATTACCGATGTTTTAAGAGAAGAAAAAAACGGAAAAAATATTGGAAAATTAACATTAATTAAAAGAAATGCTCAAATTTTATTAGAACTAATTAATAAAATGCTTGAATTTAGAAAATCAGAAACTGAGCATAATCACTTAGAAATTGGACAATATAGTTTCACTAAATTTGTTCAAGAAATATGTGACAACTTTAAATTTTATGCCAAGCAAAAGGAAATTGAATTTAACATTCAATTTGATAAGGATTATATAGCCTGGTTCGATTATAAAAAAATTCAGTTAGTCCTTTTTAACCTACTTTCAAATGCCTTTAAATATACCGGAAAAACAGGTAAGATAAATGTAATTATTGAAGAACAACAAGATACCTTATTACTACATATTACGGATACTGGTGTAGGAATTAAACAAGAAGCCTTAAATTCTGTATTTAATTTATATTACCATAAAGATTTTACCGATACAATTGAGGGTACAGGCATAGGTCTTGCATTATGTAAAAAATTAATGGACCTACATAGTGCTCAAATTTTAGTTAAAAGTGAAGTTGGCGTTGGTTCTGAATTTACTATTGAATTATTTAAGAATAAAGAGCATTTCTTAAGAATGAATAATATTGAGTTTGTTGAAACTGAAGAATTTGTTATCAAAAAACCATTTATTAATGATCCTATTTTAAATTATAAGGAGCACGTTGAGGTAGACCTAAATGAAGATGACAAAGTGGTGCTAATAGTTGATGATAATTTAGATGTAGTAAATTATGTAAGTGATATTTTATCTAAGTTTTATAAAGTAATTACAGCAAAAAACGGAAAAATTGGTGTTGAAAAAGCAATGCAATTTATTCCAAACTTAATTATCTCAGATGTTATGATGCCTGAAAAATCTGGAATAGATTTATGTACAGAATTAAAAAATTATAGTCAAACAAGTCATATTCCAATTATCCTATTAACAGCAAAGTTGGGAGAAAAAGATAAATTAGAAGCTATGAAAATTGGAGCCGACGATTATATAACCAAGCCTTTTGATTCTGAATATTTACTTACCCGAATTGAAAACCTTTTCAAAAACAGAAAAAAGTTAGTCAGCTATTATAATAACACTCCCTCAGAAAATTTAAAAGAAGAAAAAAAGAGTGTTGAAGATAAATTTTTAGAAAAATTAGAAAAATTAATTATTGAAAAGTATAATGGAAACGAAATCTCTATCCCTGAAATTGCTCAGGAATTGGGTTTCAGCAGATCTTCTCTTTATAGAAAAATTAAGGCCGTTACAGGCTCACCAATTAATCATTTTGTTAAAAGAGTTAGGTTAAATAAAGCTGCAAAATTAATATTAGAAGGTGAGTCAAATGTTTCAGAAGCGGCATTTGAGTCTGGGTTTAATGATTTAAAATATTTTAGGACTTGTTTTAAAGAACAATTTGGTATTACACCGTCAAAGTATAAAGGTTCACTTTCTGCTAAAAACGAAAGTGTCTAAATAAGCATTTAAATTATATTGGGTTTACACAGGACTCGAGTGGGTACTTTATACCATATCAATGTTTTTGGTTTACTGTATGTTATCTATTTATCAATAACAACATAACTACAAATTAAGAGTTAAAAAGAGAGCCCATGAATGTATAAATAATTAATGTATACCTGTGACTTGGTGTTTATAGTCACGTACGAGTAATTTCTTGTAGCAAAAAAACAGTTTCGATTTTATAATGAATCCATTGACTTCTAAGATTTATGTATATTTGGGTATATATATAATAAAAATGATTAAATCTTTCAAAAAATCTATCAACACAGAAGATATTGTTCAGGTAATAGTTGGGTCTTCTGCATTGACTGTTCCCGTAGCATTCTCAGAAGAATCTTGGAGACTTAGCGAAACGTTACCTTTACTTAACGTAATTGTACTTATTTTTTTATCGTTATTATTTATTAGTTTATACTCTATTCAAGGAATATTTCAAGGACAAATAAAGCACAGAATATCCCATTTCGTTTTTCGAATCATAATTGATTATGGAGTTGCCCTTATTATCGTTTTTATTGTTCTATTTGCACTTAACAGAATGCCAATTTTAGACGATCCTATAATTGCCTTGAA
>JADWMI010000329.1 GCA_015767395.1 Bacteroidota bacterium
AATTAGGTAAGTGTCTAATTTACTGGGAACTAAAAAAAATTAAGGTGTGTATTTGTTTTTGATCTGATAGCCTTTCGGCGTAATTCCATACATTTTTTTAAACTCTCGATAGAAGTAAGATCGATTGTTAAACCCTGATTGATAGCACACTTCAGCTACTGTTAGTTTACTTTTTTGCAACAATTCTGAAGCGTGCTTTAATCTAATTGTACGTATTAAATCTCCTGGGGAAAAATCGAATAATTGTTTAATTTTTCGATATAAATGAGAACTACTCATTCCTAATTCTTTCTCAAGAAACGAACTTTGTAAATTTTCGTTTTCAATATTTACTTGAATTAAGTCCAATATCTGTTTCATAAAATCTTTTTCAGTTTCTTCAACTGGAAGGGTTCTTAAATTTTCATCAAATAAACCATTCTTAAAATGATTTTTAATCAACTCTTTTTCTTCTAGTAAAGTTTGGATTCTAACTAGTAAATGTTCAGGGTAAAATGGTTTTGATATGTAAGAATTTGCGCCACTCTCTAATCCTTCAATGCGATGTATTACGGAGCTTTTTGCTGTTAGTAAGATAAAGGGAATATGGCAGGTTTTAATACTTTTTTTAATTTTCCTGCAAAATTCTAATCCATCCATATCAGGCATCATTACATCACTAATAATAATATCTGGTATACTAGTTTCAATAATTTTTAATGCTTCAACGCCATTAGATGCGGTAAGGATTTTATATTTTTCTTTTAGCATTTCATGAAGCAGAGTTTGTATTTCTCTTTCATCTTCTACAATTAAAACTACTTTTCTTTTATTTAAAATAGCCTCAAGGGTTGAAACTTTATTAGAAGTATCTCCCGCATCTGTATAAGAATCCTCCAAAATATTTTGAAGGTGATGAGAAATGAATATTTGTGTTACTTCTTTATCTAATTCCTTATCCTCAAAAGCATCTTTATTACAAGGTAATGAAATTACAAAAGTTGTATATTTATTTTCTTTGCTGTCAGCAACTATATCTCCCCTTAATACATTAACTAATTTTTTTACGTACGCGAGTCCAATACCTGTTCTAAATAAATCGCTAGGCGTTCCTCCAGTTTTATCAGCTAAAAAAAATCGGTTAAATAATGAATCTAGGTTCTCCTTTGAGATCCCTTTTCCTGAATTTACGACCATAATATTCAATACTTTTGAAGAAAGGCCTTCTATAAAAAACTTCAGCTTAATTTGACCTTTATCAGGTGTGTATTTAAAGGCGTTAGACAATAGATTGAACAATATTTTTTCAATTTTATCTTTGTCATACCAACCGATTAAATCAGAGGGAATTTCTAAGGTGTAATTGATATTTTTCTCCAAAGCCCACTCATCAAATAACTCTGCTATTTGCTCCACCAAATTCACTAGGTCAAACTGTTTTACATTCACTTCTAAATAATCAAATTCAGCCTTTCTAAATTCTAGTAATTGTTGAGTTAAAAATAGCAATCGAGAGGAGTTGCGTTGAATCATTTTAATAAACCGTTGATTTTTTTTATTTATATCTATAGATTCAGCAAGTTTTTGGGCGGGCCCCACAATTAATGTTAGGGGTGTTTGAAGTTCATGTGCAATATTCGTAAAAAAGGTAAGCCTGTTTTGATGTGTTTCTTTATCTTTTTCTCTAAACAATATGTTTTTTCTTAATAATTCTTGTTTTTGATAATAACTAATAACCAACAATATTAGCATTAAAAGAAAAAGAGAATATAGTGCAAATGCCATATTTGATCTCCAAAAAACAGGTTTTATTTTAATATCAATTGCCTGCACCGGTTCACTCCATTTTCCATCACTATTTGACCATTTTATCCATAAAGAATATGATCCCTTAGGAACATTTGTAAAGGAAATAATTCTTCGGTTGTCAATTGCATTCCAATCCTGATCAAAATTATTCATTTTATAGGCAACCTCACATTTTTCACTATTTATGTAAGTTAGCGGGGCCAATTCAACGTCAAAAAAATTTTGATTGTGTTCCAATACAATGGAAGGAAATGTTTTTGATTTGGGTGAAACTACTAAACCTTGATAATATGGAACTTCTTGATTTTGACCACTTATTTTATCAATAAGAATCTCTGGTATAATTGTAGATTCTTCAATTTTTGACGGTAAAAAATAGTTAAAGCCATTTATACCACCCATAAAAATAAAATCTGATTTTAGATTTTGGTAATAGGCTCCATCTGCAAATTCATTATTTTGCAAACCTTCATTTTTTGTATAATTGATAAATTTAGATTCATCAACTATAAAATTAGACAAACCAAAATTGGTACTTATCCAAAGGTTGGATTTTTTATCGAGTACTATTCCATGAATGGTATTGTTTGGCAGTCCTTCTTTTACTGTAAAATTTTTAAAAACAACCTCATTTTCTTTTTCAAAATCTTCCAATAAATTCAAACCGAAACTTGTACCTATCCAAAGTTTGCCATGAGCATCAATATTCAAACATAAAATATCATTACTTGATAGGCTGTTTGGATTGTCCTTATTGTTTTTATATGATTTAAACAAGCCTGAGACTTTATCAAAAAGATTTAAACCACCTAGTCTAGTTCCAATCCAAAGTTCATTTTCGTTTTTTGGAACTATTGAAAAAATTATATTGCTACTTATTGATCCATCAATATCATTATCAGCAAGATATTTTTTAAAGTGGCTTACCTTTAGCTTATTTCCAGCACGTTCAATTTTAAAACGAATCATTCCATAGCCATTAGTTCCAAGCCATAAAAATCCATTTTCATCTTGATAAATTGCATAGGTGGATTTAAACAATTCACATTTCTCAATCCCTTGAATTTCCGACCAGCTGATTAGTTTTGATTTTTTTAAATCATAAACGTTCAACCCTTCTCCATCAGTTCCAATAAAAATTAGGTTATCCTTTCCTTTAGAAAGTACAAAAACAGAATTATTAATTAGTCCATTACTTTCATTAAAAACCTCGTAATTAGGCGATTCATTTAACTTTTCATAAAATTTTGAAGAAAATCGAAACAGTCCTTTACCCTTTGTACCCACCCAAAATGAATTTCTTTCCACTTCCAGAAAGGATCTTACAATACCCCCTTCTAATTCGGGAACTTTTTCTTTTGAAATTAAGCTGAACGACTTGTAATGAGGGTATATTTTAAAAATTCCATCTCCATCGGTACCAGTCCAAATTATGCCTTGGCTTCCTTGTGTTAAT
>JADWMI010000092.1:0-4684 GCA_015767395.1 Bacteroidota bacterium
CCTCTTAAAAGAACCCATTAACATTTCGGAATTATTAGAAAGTATCATTGAAAAGTATAAAACAATAAATACTGAAAAGAATTTTAAGTTTAGCAGTTTTGTTGAAAACAGTACATTTCTCGCAGATGAATTTCAATTTGAAAATGCAATTGGAAACATTTTAGACAACGCAATTAAGTATGGCGGTGACACCATTTCCATCGAATTAAATTCAACTAAAAAAGCATTTGAAATTTTAATAAAAGACAATGGGAACGGCATTCCTAAAAATCAAAAAGAAAAAGTTTTTGAACAGTTTTACCGAATTCCAACTGGAAACACCCACAATGTAAAAGGCTTTGGAATTGGTTTATACTACACCAAAAGTATTATAGAAAAACACGGAGGAACCATAAACATTATTTACGATAAAAATAACAGCACTACTTTTAAAATTAGTTTGCCTAATGAGTAATCCAATTAAAATATTATTGGCTGAAGACGAACCTTCTTTGGGGCAAATTATTAAAGAAAGTTTAGAAACTCGTAATTTTGAGGTGTTACTTTGTGAAGATGGAGAAGCTGCATATTCCACTTTTATATCGGAAAAACCACTTTTATTAGTGCTAGATGTTATGATGCCAAAAAAGGATGGATTCACCTTGGCAAAAGAAATTAGAAAAGAAGATTCAAATATTCCTATTATTTTTTTAACGGCAAAATCGCAAACAGAAGATGTAGTTAAAGGTTTTAATTTAGGCGGTAATGACTATTTAAAAAAGCCATTTAGCATGGAGGAATTAATTGTTAGAATCAACGCGCTGTTAAAAAGAAATATAACACCTATTTCTGATGAAATTAGCATCGGGAAATTCACTTTCAACCTGAAAAAACAAACACTTAAATTCAACAACGTTTCAGAAAAATTAACACATCGTGAGGCCAATTTGTTATACTATTTAATAAAAAATAAAAATCAAGTGCTTGAACGATCTTTTATTTTAAACAAATTGTGGGGTGATGATGATTTTTTTAATGCACGAAGCATGGATGTGTTTATAACAAAACTCAGAAAAAAATTAAAAAGTGATGCTTCTATTCAAATAATCAATGTTAGAGGGTATGGCTACAAGTTGATTTATTAATCCGTTAATATTCTATTGTTAATTCAGAAAAAAATTAATTACTTTAGCATTTCTAACTCTACTTATATTCTAAATTATGCACGTAGCCATTGCCGGTAATATTGGAGCAGGTAAAACCACCTTAACCAAACTTTTAGCAAAACATTATAAATGGGAACCACATTATGAGTCTGTTGAAGGAAATCCCTATTTAGATGATTTTTATGGTGAAATGGAACGCTGGTCGTTTAATTTACAAGTATATTTTTTAAATAGTAGATTTAGACAAATACTAGAAATTAGAGAAAGTGGAAAAAACATTATTCAGGACAGAACCATTTATGAAGATGCCCGAATTTTCGCTCCTAATTTACATGCCATGGGTCTTATGCCCAATAGAGATTATAGCAATTACTCATCTTTATTTGAATTAATGGAACGTTTGGTTTCGCCACCTGATTTATTAATTTATTTACGCGCCTCTATACCTACATTGGTTGGTCAAATTCATAAAAGAGGTCGCGATTATGAAAACTCTATCAGTATTGATTATTTAAGCAGATTGAACGAGCGCTACGAGGCTTGGATTACAAAATATACCAAAGGAAATTTACTAATTATAGATGTGGATAATTTAAATTTTGTTGACAACCCTGAAGATTTAGGCTCAATTATTGACAAAATTGACGCTCAAATAAACGGTCTATTTTAAAAATAATTGAGATGAGAAAAATTACAATATTTATAACGGTCATTTTAATCTCTTTTTCTGCAATATCACAAGATTTATCCGAACTGAATAAAGGAGATAAAGTTGATAAATTTTCAGCATTGGATGACCAAGGAAATACTTGGAAATCATCTGATGTCACCTCCGATTTTTTAGTTGTTTATTTTTACCCTGCTGCCATGACTGGCGGCTGTACCAAACAAGCCTGTGCTTACCGCGATGACAAAGCCTCGTTTGATAAAATGAGTATTTCTGTTATTGGTGTTAGTGGCGATGAAGTTAAAAACCTACAATATTTTAAAGAAGCCTATCAATTAAATTTCCCATTATTATCTGATAACGAAGGTGCAATATCCAAAATATTTGGAATTCCTACAAAAAATGGCGGTGAGATTACACGTGAAATTGGCGGCCAAGATTTATTATTAATTAGAGGAATTACAACACCACGTTGGACATTTGTACTAGACAAAAACCGAACAATTATTTATAAAAACGCAGAAGTTAATGCTGCCGAAGACAGTAAAAAAGTCAAAGCGGTTATTCAACATTATATAAACAGCAAATAGCCTTTTATAAAAAGAGGCCATTTAATAAGCATTGGGAAGCGTCATTCTGAATTTAATTCAGAATCTCATCATACAGATTAGGAAACATTACGTGAACCTACATTTCGACTAAGCTCAATGACCGTTTATTGGCGTAGCCGAAGTACAGGTTGACGAAACTCCCCCTTTTAAAGAACCTAATTATTACGCCTTCAAAGTTTTTTGCAACCAGAACATCAACGCCACAGCGATTAATCCTAAACCTCCCATAAAATACCAGTTGGCTGCATACCCAAAACGATCAATTATTTCCATTCCTGTTTTTGCGCTAAAAATATGTGCAAATGAAAATGCCATAGAATACAGCGCCAAATAACGCCCTTCTTTTCCTGAAGGCGCCCTATTCATAGCAAAGTTATTTGTAAAAGGAAATGCTAACATTTCACCAACAGTAATTAACAACATTCCTACTACTAAAATCCCTATCCACATAGTTGTATTTAATACCACAAAACTCAATGCAAATAATACCAAGCTCCAGGTGATAATTTTCATTTTATTCAATAACTTTTTTTCTATATAATGAATTAAAGGCATTTCTAATAGAAAGATTAAAAAACCATTTAAAGCCATTATCAATCCAATTTGAACCTCTGACAATGAATGAATTTCCTTATAATATAAAGGCATTGTTGTAAACAACTGTAAAAAAACAAAGCCCATTAAAAATACAACTGCTAAAAACAACCAATATGGTTTGTCTTGATACACCGATTTTGTAATCTGTAATACTTCTGTTTCAACAGTACTTGACACCTGCTTAATCTCTTTTTCCTTTAATACCAATTTCATAATAAATATTGCCGCAATACAAGTAATACCATCTATCCAAAAAAGACCTGAATAACTTAAAGTTGTTATTATAATTCCTCCTAAAAAAGGCCCAAATGAAAACCCCAGATTTATTGCTAAACGAATTAAGGTAAGTGATCTTGTTTGATTTTCAGGTTTACTGTATGCTTTTAATGAAACAAACATGGCAGGTCTAAACATATCCGCAACGGTCATGGTCAAGAATATCCCAATTAAAAAACCTTCAAAAGTATGAACATACTGCAATGCTATAAACATGAACCCCGTAGTTAGCAAACTTCTAAACATTACTTTATAAAAACCAATCTTATCAGTTAGCTTGCCCCCAATCCAAGTACCTATTACAGACCCAACGCCAAAACTTGTCATAATCCATCCAACCTGACTGTATGTTAAGTTCAAATCCTGTGTTAAATACAACGATAAAAATGGCAAAACCATAGTTCCTGCTCTATTTATAAAAGTGATTAAAGCCAACCACCAAACTTCTTTTGATAGCCCTCTAAATGAATTTTTATAACTATTTATTGCCCTTTTTACCATATTATAAAATTAAAAAACCCAGCTTATAGCTGGGTTTAAATGAATTGATATTATTTATTTCTGAATAACTATAACACATAAACACCCCAGTAGCTTTTTAGAAAGCACTTTCTCACTGAAATATATTTCGTATAATTATTCATTAAACTGTTCTTAATTTTCATCAAAACTACAAAAATATTTGAATTGACAATCTTTTTTTATTCAAATTGAAATATTTCGTATTTTCGATTTCAAAATCTTCAACAATGAAAATATTCACATACGCCTTATCCTCTATTATTTTATTCACTAGTTGTAACACAAAAAAAACTTCCTATGAAGATGAAATTAAATTGTTTCAATATGAATTAAACACACAATTTGCAAATGCAGAAGAATCTCCTTTAACCGAAGAAGATGTAAAAACGTTTAAAGCGTTAGATTTTTTTAAAATTGAAGAAAATTACCGAGTTGAAGCTTCTTTCAAATTAACACCAGGCGAACCTATATTTGAAATGCAAACGACAACTGACCGCCTACCTTTGTATCAGAAATATGGCGTTGCTAGTTTTACTTTAAATGGTAAAGACTGTCAATTAAGTTTATATCAAAGCCAACAATACATGACTTCTTTAGAACACGGTAATTTACTTTTTCTGCCCTACAACGATCCTTCAAATGGTGATGCTAGTTATGGTGGTGGACGTTTTATTGATATAGAAATTCCTAAAAAAGGAAGTAAAAAAATTGTTATTGATTTTAATAAATCGTACAATCCCTATTGCGCATACAATCATAAATATTCATGTCCAATTCCCCCTTCAGAAAACAATTTAAATATTGAAATATTAGCAGGTGTAAAAGCCTACAAAAAACATCATTAAAAAAGCCCACACCAAATAAAT
>JADWMI010000092.1:4784-6704 GCA_015767395.1 Bacteroidota bacterium
GCCCAACCAGCTAGTTCACCAAATATCCCAACAGCCAATGTACCCCAAATTCCACATACTAAATGTACTGCTATGGCACCCACTGGATCATCTAATTTTAATTTATCAACCAACGCTACCGCTAATACAATTAATGCTCCTGCGATAAAACCGATTACGATTGCATCTGTGACACTCATGATATCTGCACCTGCAGTAATACCAACTAAACCACCAAGAATACCATTTAAAAACATAGACAAATCGTACTCCTTGTATTTAAATAAGGAAACTAAAAATGCTGATAAACCACCAGAAGCAGCTGCCAAACAAGTTGTTACCAATACCAATGATGTTTTTCCTGGATCAGCCGAAAGTACAGAGCCTCCATTAAATCCAAACCAACCTAGCCATAAAATCAATACACCTGCTGTAGCAAATGGCATACTGTGACCTGGAATTGCTCCTACAGAACCATCTTTTTTAAACTTCCCAATTCTTGCTCCTAACAACCAAACTGCTACCAATGCTGCCCATCCACCTACTGAATGCACCAAGGTTGATCCAGCAAAGTCATAAAATCCTGCTTCAGAAACTACTTCACCTAATTCATTAATTTCATTTCCAAGTGTTGAAAGAAAACCGCCTCCCCATTGCCAAGACCCAGTAATTGGATAAATCAAACCGACATAAATGATTGTGAAAATCATAAATGAGCCTAATTTAATTCTTTCTGCAACTGCTCCCGAAACTATCGTAGCTGCCGTTGCTGCAAACATCGCTTGAAACAAAAAGTCTGTCCAATACGTATAACCTCCATCAGCATATTGCAGTGTTAATCCATTTTCAGGGATATTCAATCCGAATAAATTGAAAAAATAATCTGGAATTACGCCTGCAATAAATGAACCTGGATACATTAAATTAAAACCAACCAACGTATACAATACCAATCCAATTGAAATTATAAAAATGTTTTTAAATAAAATATTAATCGTATTTTTTTGTCGGGTTAGCCCAATCTCAAGTAGTGAAAATCCTAAATGCATTAAAAATACCAATGCAGTACAAATCATCATCCAAACATTGTTTACTGTAAATAATGTGTTATCCATCATCAAATAGTTGTTAGTTTATTATTTAAGTGAATCAACACCTTTTTCTTTTGTTCTTATTCTGTATGTTTCCTCAATATCTGAAACAAATATTTTTCCATCACCCACAACACCTGTAAAAGCAGCATTCAAAAGCGCATCAACTGTTTTTTCTACAAACGGATCAGAAACTACAATTGATAAATATCTTCTTTGAATATCTGAAGTACTATAACTCACACCTCTATAAACATGTCCTTCCTTCTCATGTCCCACTCCTGTTACATCCCAGTAACTAAAAAAATCAACTTCAATTTCATGCAATGCATCTTTAACTTCATTGAATTTAGATTTGCGAATAATCGCTTCAATTTTCTTCATAATTATGTTTATTTTGGTTTAACAGACCCCAAAAATATATTTTTTATTTTTCACCCCCTAATTTTTAAAGGGGTCAGTACCTATTATTATATATTTTAATATTTTAGCCCCTATTTTTTAAATATTATATAATATTATTTAGCAAATTCGAAAAATAAAAAAACCATTAGAAATTAATCTAATGGTTTTTGATACATTTAAAAGCAACTAAGTTTTTTTAGAACGAATATATTGCCGCAATTAAGAAACTAGATAAATTATCTTTTGGCATTCCATCAGAATCCATATATGGTTTAGCATCTCCCCAAGTATCTAATCTTAATTCAGGCTTAATTGTAAGGTTTTCTACTGTATAACTTCCTGTCAGTGTTGCAGCAAAAACACTAGAATCATCACTAACCCCGTCTTCCATAGTTGCGAAATATTCACCTCTTAATCCTATTGCAAAACTATCTGAAGTTGACAA
>JADWMI010000092.1:6804-8679 GCA_015767395.1 Bacteroidota bacterium
GCATCATCACCACGTGGACCAAAAGCCAAATCAGCAACTACACCTGTTTTTTCTCCATCATAAGAAACGATTACATTTGCCATTCCTAAAGCAAACCCTAATTCATTTGCGAATGAAGTTCCAAATGATTGATCCACATTATCTGGAGCACTTAAATTTGTTTGATAGTAGGCATCTATGGAACCTTGAATCTGAAGCTTCTTATCTTTGACTTCTTCCTCCTGCGCGTTTATCGCATTAATTGAAAATATTGCGATTAAAATCAATACTAGTTTTTTAATTGTTTTCATACTTTTAGTTTTATTCTTGTTTTTATTTGAATTAATGTTTTTTACTCTTTATTAATTATACACATTAGATTTGTGCTCGTGAATATCCAACCCATCCACTTCTTCTTCTTTAGAAACTCTTAATCCTATTGTTTTCTTTAATATGTATAAAACAACAAATGAAGTCACTATCGCCCATACACCTATAGCTAATACGCCAATAGCTTGAACTCCTAACTGATCAAATCCGCCACCATACAACAAACCTCCATCTGTAGCAAACACACCTACTAACAAAGTTCCAAGAGCACCACACACACCGTGAACAGATATCGCCCCAACTGGATCATCAACTTTTAATTTTTTATCGATAAACTCAATAGAAAACACAATCACAACACCCGCAATAACACCTATAATAGCAGCTCCTAATGGACTAACAACAGCACAACCAGCGGTAATCGCAACCAAACCAGCTAAGGCACCATTTAAAGTCATAGAAATATCAGGTTTCCCGTACAACCCCCAAGAAACAAACATCGCTGTAACAGCAGCGGCAGCAGCTGCAAGATTTGTTGTGATAATAATACCAGCAACAGCATTGGCATTGTCACCAGAAATTGCCAATTGAGACCCGGCATTAAAACCAAACCAACCCAACCACAATATAAAGATACCCAAAGCACCAATCACTAAGTTGTGTCCCGGTATTGCATTTGATTTTCCATTTGTATATTTTCCAAGTCTTGGACCTACTAAGATAGCAGCAATTAATGCAGCCCATCCACCAACAGAATGTACCACTGTTGAACCTGCAAAGTCAATAAAACCAAGTTCTGTCAACCAACCGTCACCTTGCCAAACCCAATGACCTGAGATTGGATAAATAATTACAGTCATTACTACCGAAAAGATAAGGTAAGTTGTAAATTTTGTTCTTCCAGCAATAGCCCCAGAAACAATTGTTGCAGCGGTTGCGGCAAATACTGTTTGAAAGAATAAATTATGCATGTTTTCAGAATCCGAGAAAAACAAAGAAGGACTTCCTATAAAAGTACCAATTGAATCTCCATACATGATTGTATAACCAATAGCCCAGAACCCAAGACTACCAATACACAAATCCATTAAATTTTTCATTATTATATTCCCAGCATTTTTTGATCTGGTAAATCCAGTTTCTACAAGTGTAAATCCAGCTTGCATAAAAAACACTAAGATTCCGCAGATCACAATCCACATTAAGTCTAATACACCATTTGTATCCATAATATTTATAATTTTATAAGTTTAAATTGATTTTTAATTATTTTAAGGCGTCAGAACCTTTTTCTTTAGTTCTTACTCTATAGACCTCTTCTATATTTGAAACAAATATTTTCCCATCTCCAACATCACCAGTAACTGCCGATTTTAATATTGCGTCAATAGTAATATCCAAAAATGGATCTGAAACTATAATTGACAAAAACCTTCTTTGAATATCGGAAGTACTATAACTAACACCTCTATAAACATGACCCTGTTTTTCATTGCCTACTCCAGTTACGTCCCAGTAACTAAAAAAATTAACCTCTATTAGATGTAAAGCCTCTTTAACTTCATC
>JADWMI010000330.1:0-1300 GCA_015767395.1 Bacteroidota bacterium
ACCATTACTTCAAGCTACGTTTCAACACGTCCGTTAAAATTATATGCCGGTGTTAATTATTCTTTTGGTAAAAAATTAGATGACTGCCGTTTTGATATGCGCCCCGGTTTGTATTCAAACAAAGTTGGATTTCAACTTTATTCTACCGTTGGATCTGTACATTCTTATTTAGCAGCAACATTGTTTTTTGAAAGGTGGTTTAGCAAATATTTTCAGGCAAAGGTTACTTATACGGTAGATCCTTATTCTTTTTCAAATTTAGGCGCTGGTTTATCTACTCAATTGGGCCCCGTAAACATCTATCTTCTAGCCGATAATTTATTGTATTTAAATAATATATATGCTGCTAAAAGTGCCAATATTCAATTGGGAGTTAATTTTATTTTTTACGATAAATATTAGTACTTTTACAAAAATTGATATTAAACATTTATCTAAGATTTATTATGATGTATCGCTTTCTTTCTATTAGCTGTTTGTTTTTTTTATTTAACGCAACTTCTTTATTTGCTCAAAAAGATATAAATTCTTATAAGTATATAATTGTTCCCAATCAGTATGAATTTCAAAAGTCTGAAGATCAATATCAACTAAATTCATTGGTTAAATTTTTATTTGAAAAGGATGGATTTAATGTGATGTCAACAAGTTCCCCTTTTCCAGAAGAACTTGCTAAAAGCCCTTGTATGGGTCTAAAAGCAATTGTGAAAAATAATTCAGGGATGTTAACAACCAAAGTAAAAATAGATTTAGTTGACTGTTATAATGCTGTTGTTTTTTCTTCAGAAGAAGGAAAGTCGAAAATTAAAGATTACAAAAAAGGATATCAAGAAGCAGTAAGAAAGGCATTTGTAGCTATTGATTCGTTGCATTATAAATATGATGGTTCTTTAAAAATAGGAGCGAATAAAGTTATAGA
This sequence comes from Bacteroidota bacterium, assembly GCA_015767395.1. Next base: position 920 of record JADWMI010000330.1, read on the forward strand.
TAATAATGAATCTGAGGTGAAAGTGGAAGCAAAGACATCGGTTGTTCCACCGGCTACTGTAGTGGTAACTTCGGAGCCTTCAAAGGTTGTTAAAGAAAGTGTAATTGCAAATACTGTAGTAGAAGAAGCTGCCACTACTAAAAAGCCTACTGAGGTGGTTGTTGTTCCTGTTGAAAAGGAAATGAAAGCGATTTACTCAATCGAGGGAAGCTATTTAATTGATATATGGGGAGAATGTGTTATTTCCAAAAAGGGGAATGGCTATTCCATTATTGGAGGTGATGAAAACTACGAATTTGCAACTGTAAGTAAAACATCAAAATCAACCATTTTTATGGTTAAAAAAACTGGGTTTAGCCAGTCACAGTTATTAGAATTAAC
>JADWMI010000330.1:1400-3232 GCA_015767395.1 Bacteroidota bacterium
TTTCCAACGATTTTTTAGAAATTCTCTTAGACTGTTTTCCCTGGCATTATTACCAGGTTCATAAAGCTTGGTATTTTTCACATCATCAGGTAAAAATTCCTGAGACACAAAATTGTTTTCGTAACTGTGTGAGTATTTATACTCTTTACCATAATCCAATTCTTTCATTAATTTTGTTGGTGCATTTCTTAAAGGAAGCGGAACAGATAAATCTCCAGTTTCCTTAACCAAAGCTAGCGCTTTCCCAATGGCTTCATAGGAGGCATTGCTTTTGGGTGAAGTAGCTAAATAAACGGCACATTGGCTCAAAATAATACGAGATTCAGGAAATCCGATGGTAGTAACGGCTTGGAAAGTATTGTTTGCTAAAATAAGCGCTGTTGGATTTGCGTTTCCAATATCTTCTGATGCTAAAATAAGCAGTCTTCTTGCAATAAATTTAGCATCTTCTCCTCCTTCAATCATACGGGCTAGCCAATAAACTGCTGCATTGGGGTCACTTCCTCTAATAGATTTTATAAAAGCAGAAATGATATCATAGTGTTGCTCGCCTGTTTTGTCGTACATCACCGTGTTTTTCTGAATTTTTGAAAGCACTAAATCATTTGTAATGGTAATGGGTTCGTCTTCTGAATTTACCACCAATTCAAAAATATTCAATAATTTTCGTGCATCACCACCCGATATTCGTAATAAAGCTTCCGTTTCTTTTATTACAATTTTCTTTTTTGAAATTATTTCATCCGTTTTGAGCGCTCTTTCTAACAACGCTTCTAAATCTGTTTTACTAAATGAATTTAATATATAAACTTGGCATCGAGAGAGTAGGGCAGGTATTACCTCAAAACTTGGGTTTTCAGTTGTTGCGCCTATCAAAGTAATCCATCCTTTTTCAACGGCACCTAACAATGAATCTTGTTGGGATTTACTAAATCGATGGATTTCATCTATAAATAAAATAGGGTTTTTAGTGGTAAACAAACCACCTCTTTGTTTGGCTTTCTCAATAATATCTCTTACATCCTTCACCCCTGAACTAATGGCACTTAAACTATAAAAGGGACGTTTCGATTCTTGTGCAATAATATTTGCCAAAGTCGTTTTGCCAATTCCTGGAGGACCCCAAAAAATAAGTGAAGGGATAATGCCACGCTTAATATGTTGCGTTAATGCACCAGTTTTACCAACCAAATGTTGTTGGCTAATATAATCTTCTAAATTTTTTGGGCGAATTCGCTCGGCTAAAGGTTCATTCATACTGTAAAAATACTAATAATATTGTTTTGGGCGTTACACTGCATTGCATTTGTGTCGGGCTATTCGTTAAATCTTTTTTTGAAAATAAAAAAAGGATATCACTGCTATCCCTAACGCATAAATTCTAAGATGTTTTTAATGTTTTTTTACAAATCATAATTGTATTTTTGTTTTATGTCTGATAGTCAATTTAAATTTCAAACAAGAACATTCTACGTTCCAGTAATAGCAATTGTGATTATATGGGTTGTGTATTTTATTGAAATAAAATTCAATTTCAATTTTAATAAATACGGGATCTACCCTCAAACATTTAAAGGCCTACGAGGAATTGTACTTTCACCCTTTATTCACGGAGATTTTAAACACCTTTTTAACAACTCAATTCCGCTGTTGGTAATGTTAGGATGCTTGTATTACTTCTATCATAAAATAGCAACGAAAGTACTTGTGATAGGTTTACTTGTAACAGGGTTAATAACTTGGGCTATTGCACGACCCTCATACCATATTGGAGCGAGTGGAGTAGTGTATATGTTGGTTAGTTTTATTTTTTTTAGTGGTGTTTTTAGAAA
>JADWMI010000331.1 GCA_015767395.1 Bacteroidota bacterium
TGATATTAAAAATCTTTCTTTTTTAGTTTTAAATTCATTCTAAAAACTGGAATTACAACCCAAAAAACTAGAATAAGCATAGAAATTATCATCCCTAAATTAGTTCCAAAAAACTTTCTAAAAACAGCACCGGTATAACCCAATAAGGCTGAAATATCTAGTTTTAACAAAATTAATATTCTGGATAAATCAATTGGGTTAAACATCGTAGCTATTAGTGAAAACTTATCCAACGGATACTCATCAAATAGGATTAATGAAATTAGAAAAGCACCGTCATAAATGACCGCTAAAAACAACCACATTAAGATGGCATAACCAAAACCTTTTATTTTATTTTCGGTTGAAAGCGCTATGTTATATGACAAGGCTACAAAAATAAAATTCAAAAAAGATCCAACCACTAATAACAAACTAAAATTGAAAATGGCAGCGGATTTAAACAACCCGTAGAGCACAAATGGAATTCCCAATCCCAATACCAAACTTAAGGTAAGCGATATAGAAACACCCAAATATTGACCCATAAATATTTTATGTCGGTTAATTGGTTGGGCCAATAATAGTTCAGTGAATTCCTTAGAATTGTAATAATACATCACGCCAAAAATGGTTCCAATAAGTGGTGTTAAAACAATAATAATATTCATTAAAGTAATCACCGCTTTGTTTACATCATTATTTAAAAACAACAATACAAATCCCAGCAATAAATAAAATAAAAAGTACACGTAACTCCAACGACTACGCATTAAATCGTAAAAACTATATTTTAATATTTTAAGCATATTGTTTCGATATTAGGTTGGCAATGGCGTGCTCCAAATTGTCATTTTCAGTTTGTTTTTTCAAGGCATCAATACTTCCTTTAAAATAAATCTTACCATCTAATAAAAACACAATTTCATCGGCCAACTCTTCAACAACACTCATAATATGAGTCGTAATTAAAATGGTTTTGCCTTTCGATTTTTCTTTTTGAATGAGCTCTTTTAAATGTATTAGTGCAATGGGGTCCAACCCTGTTGTAGGTTCATCTAAAATAATTAAATCGCTATCAAACATAAAAGTCAACACAATATTTACCTTTTGTTTTGTGCCTCCAGAAAGGTTTCCTAATTTTTTTTGTAATGAATCATTCAATCCAAATAAATCGATCAATTCCTGCTCTTTTGATTCTTTTGGCCGCAAATTCTTCACCATTTGAATTAATTCAAATACGGTTAAATTAGGTGGAAAATTAGCAATTTGAGGTAAATAATTTAAGTCGTTTCTATAATTCCATTCATTTAAAACACTTTTATTATTATACGATATAGCTCCTTTTTGAGGAATTACCATCCCTAGTAAACATTTTATTAAAGTTGTTTTACCTGACCCATTAGGTCCTAGAACAGCAAAAATCCCGCCTTTTTTAATGCTTAAATCCAGACCGTCTAATACCACCAGTTTCCCAAAACGCTTGTGTAAATTTTTAAATTCAATCATTTATTCTTTTCATTATAGGGTTATTATCCATCAAATCATCAGGTGTAAATACAGGGGATACTTTTTCTGAAAAATTAATAATATCTACAAATAAACTTCTTAATAAAACCAATGCTTCAGGTGATTTATTTACAATATAAGAAAACAATTTTACTGGTCTGTACGGAATATCTCCTATACCATCTTTATCAATATCGTAACCTGTGTATTCGCTCCAATAATTATTTTCAAATTTGTTGTCGTTTACCTTACTGTTGTATGCCAAATCAAGCGAATTGTACATAAAATCGTTTTGCTCAAAGATGTTTTCATAACAAGCGCCAGCAATTTTAATGGCCCAACCATTTCGAATAAACGTATTGTTTTTATAGTTAATTCTTGTACAACCTTCGCCGTTTATTCCAATGGTGTTTTCTTCGAATAAATTATTATAAATTTCAGCATCGTAAATTTCTTTCAGTAAGAGTCCGTAGGATGCAGATCCCCAATTTAATTTAAAAGTATTGTGGTGCATTGTGATAAATTTTGAAAACATAACAGCAACACCTGCTCCATTATTTCGAAATTCATTATGATGATATATATTATTATTTGAAAACATAAAATGCAATCCATAACGAATATTATGGTAGCTAGTATTATTGTAAACCTTACTGTTTTTTACAAATTCAAAGTAAATACCATCACGTAAACCAGATAATTGGTTGTTATAAACTTCCATTTCATTACCATCCCAAATATGAATTCCATTTCCTGAGCTTGCCTCACTTGTTCTATTACCCCTTACTGTATTATTTCGAATGATTCCTTTTCTGGATTTTTCAACTAAAATGCCAAAAAACACATTTTCTAAAATACAATCTTCAATAGTGAAATTTTTTGCCTTTATTACTTTTATTGCACAGTATTCAACTGTGTAACTCATTCCTACGTTAATAATTTTCAAGTTTTTTATTGTGAAATTATCCGTTTTAAAAACAAATACACTTCCAATATCTTCACCATCTATTATAGCTCCTTTTTCGCCAATAAGTGATATTTCTTTATCAATAATTATATCGCGCTCTTTATAAACGCCTTCTTTAATAAATATCTCATCTCCAGATTCAGCATTTTCAATTGCTTCTTTAATGCTTTTAACAGAGCAAGTGCTACATACTTCTATCTGTTTAGCAGAAATAGTTAATGTGCTAATAAGGAAAAAGAATAGAAATTTGTAGGTCATTGCTTATCTGACAGTTTTTGTTTTAGTGTTTTCCAACCATAAATTCCACCTGTATGTTTTTGTTGAATTTCAATCGCTTTTTCTGAAGTGGACAATGCGGATAAATTAGCTCCCATAGGGCTTTTTATTTCCTTACTAATTAAATAAGTAGCTGTTTTAGCATCAATCATTTTTCCTGGATCACCATAATTAGCAACTAAAATAATAGCTAAATCCTCTTCACTTTTTTCATTTAAATCATTAACCAAGCACTCAATAGCATCAAACTTAAATTGCTTCCCTTTTTTAGTCACAAACTGAGCTGAATGTGTTTTATCAACAATATTCATTTTACAAAAACTACATTGATCTTTGCCATAATTAATTGCTTCTGGTTCAATCTTACAAGAAATTGTAAGCATTAATATGACAAGACTAACAAGTAGCTGCAAGGTTTTAAAATTCATAATTTTGATTTTTTCAGTTCTTAAATATACATTAAAACGGGTACATTAATATTTATGTACTCGTTTTAA
>JADWMI010000093.1 GCA_015767395.1 Bacteroidota bacterium
CCATTTGAAAACCATTTTCAGGAAAATTATTCAAATCTTTTCGAACAACAGCAGCATAAAAAGTTAATAAAGGGCTTACTTTTTCAATCGGAAAATCGGTTCCCAGTGCTATTTTCCCATATTCATTTAATAAATCTTTAAAAGCATAGGCACCTTTAATTCTTTCAGAACCAACTCTATCTTCTGCCCAATACATATCTGAAGTGGCGTGGGTTGGTTGAACAGATGGTAATATATTGTCAAAATAATTAAAATCTTCTTTATCAATTATTTGAGCATGTTCAATTCTCCAACGCCTGTCTTTTTGACCTTTTAAAACAGTTTTATATGTTTTTAACATTACATAATTTGCTGAATCTCCAATGGCATGGGTGTTCATTTGGTAATCAGAAGCAGCAATTTTTTTGGCGAAACGATCTAAGTCTTCTAAAGGTGTTACCATAGCGCCGAAATGATTGTGTTTGTCGCTATACGATTCTTTCATAGCTGCACCGCGAGAACCTAAAGCACCATCAGCATATACTTTAAATGAACGCACATTCAGCCTATCTGTTTTTATAATTCCCTTTTCTGTGAAATATTCAATGTTTTCATCACTCACAGAAACCATGGCATAAATTCTTATTTTCAACTCACCTATTTGTTGTAAACTATCTATTAACTCAATGCCTTCTTTAGGTAAACCGGCATCATCAACGGTTGTTAAACCTAAATCGAAACAAATTCTTTCAGCATCTTTCATAGCTTGAATTAATGCTGTTTTGGAGGGTTGTGGTATTTTTTCACCAATTAAACCCATTGGACCATCAATAAAAACACCAGTTAATTTTCCGTTTTCTTGAAGAATATATCCTCCTTCAGCTTTTGTTTTTGTTGTAACACCAGCTAAATCAATTGCGGCCTGATTGGCCAATAAAGCATGTCCATCAATTCTTCTAACGGCAACTGGTGTATTAGGGAAAAGTTCGTCTAGTTTTTCTTTTGTTGGAAATTCTTTGACTTCCCAATCGTTTTGATCCCATCCTCGTCCAGTAATATATGAGACGTTTTTTTCTTTTTGAAAATCGACAATGCGTTGTAGCACTTCATCGAAACTTTTAGTTCCATTTAAATCTACTTTTTGTTGCTGCAAGCCCATTCCAACAAAATGACAGTGCGCATCAATAAAACCAGGAACAATTGTTTTTCCTTTGGCATCATTAACATAAGTCGCAGCGTATTTACCTTGAATTTCTTCAGAAGTTCCAACATCAAGTATATTTCCGTCTTTTATAGCAAATGCCTCTGCTTTATCGAAGTTTTCATTTACGGTATAAATATTGGCATTGATTACAAGTGTATCGGCTTCAATTTTTTTAGTACAAGAAAGCGTCAAAAGAACGATTAGTAATATTAAAGATGTTTTCATGTTTTTTTTATTTTAAATATTTGTCTAATAAGTATACAAGTGAAGCCATGGAAGCTGCACCCAATTCTAATTCCCTTTTATTTACTTTATCAAAAGTATCATTAGCTGCATGGTGATAATCGAAATAGCGCTGTGAATCTGGTCTGTATCCAAATAAAGAAATTGTTTCAGATTTTAAAGGACCGATGTCAGCACCGCTTCCCCCTTTTGTAATATCGTGCAGGCCATAGGGAGCAAATAATGGTTTCCAACTCATAAAGAGCTCGTAATTTTTAGAATTTGCATCAAAAGTAAACCCTCGAGGCGTAAACCCTCCAGAATCTGATTCTAATGCTGCAATATGATTTTCATTATTTTTTTTAGCTTCTTCAGCATATTTTTTTCCTCCTCGTAAACCATTTTCTTCATTCATGAATAATACAGCACGAATGGTGTGTTTTGGTTTTATGCCATTTAATTTAAACAATCGTAAAACTTCAATAGATTGTACAATTCCTGCACCATCGTCATGAGCGCCATCTCCTAAATCCCAAGAATCTAAATGGCCACCAACTGTAATATATTTTTCAGGAAATTCACTTCCTTTAATTTCACCAATTACATTAAATGAAGGCGCATCGGGTAAGGTTTTACAATTCTGTTTGAAATAGAATTGAAGGTTTGGGTTTTCTTTTAGTTGTTTGCTCAATTCGTTAGCTGCCTTGGTACTAATTGCAGCAGTAGGCACTTTTTCTTGTTCTAATAAATCGCCGTAACTCATTGCGCCTGTGTGAGGATAATCATCTATACGATGTGTCATAGAACGAACTATTACACCCTTAACACCAAATTTACCAGAAACTTTTGCGCCAGAGTATCTTTGACCTACACAGCCTCCATAGGCGTTAAATGAGTGAATTTGTGAGTCGTCAAACGGGCGATTGAAAAATACAATTTTTCCTTTTAATTTCTCGCCTAATTGTTCCGCCTCATCTAAACTATGTACTTCAATTACTTCACCCATAACACCATTTTCTGAAGTAGGGATTGAACCTCCCAAAGCGCAAATAGGAGCAATATATTTTTTATTACTAACTGTAAAGTAAGCTTCTTCTTTTGCTCCTCTAACCCAGTGTGGAACCATTAAAGGTTGTAGCCAAACTTTGTCAAACTCCAGATCTGTCATTAATTCTTCACCCCATTCAACTGCTTGTTGTGCTTCAATTGAACCAGATAGTCTTCCTCCAATATCATTTGAAAGTACCTCTAGCCATTGGTAGCTTTGCCCTTTTGTTAAGGCTGTATTGAAAAGTTGTTTTATGGTTGTAGAATCAGTTTTGTTTGTTGTTTGCAGTTCTTCGGTTGGTTTAAGTTCAGTGCAAGATGATAAAATTATTAGCGTACTGATCGCAATAAAAAGTAGTTTCATTTTGGGTAGTTTTTCAGATTGTTAAAACTACGGAAAAAGATTAAAATATTTTTAATTGTAGCTTATAAATCAAATTTATAAATAACGCCTCCCAAAACTTGAAAAGATTGTACGGGGTAATTTACAAAACGTTGGTAGCTGTCACCAATTGCATTGTTTATTTTTGCGAAAACAGACAAGCGATCTGAAATGGTATATCCACCGTTAAAATTTAAATCTAAGTATGATTTATTTGTTACAATAACACCATTTTCAGGGTTGTCATTAAAAGAGATTACATAGTCTTTCGTATTTCCGCTGAAAAACATTTGTGTGCCTGCAAACCATTTTTTTACTCTGTATTCGGCAGAAATCATGGCTTTTATTTCTGGTAAATTCCAGGCTTCTAATTCAATATCTGTACTGTAGTTCGAATAATCTACACTTGCAGCCAATTGAAATTCTTTAGACACTTCAAAATTTATTTCTCCATAAACATTGATGGTTTTTATGTGGTCATATATAACACCAAATGAATTTCCAGCTTCATAAGCATTGTTTACAATTATTGTTCCATCAGTGCTTGTTTGGTTTTGAATGTACAAGGCTTTGTCTTTTTCGCTGCGATAATTTACATTAAAATTATAGCTAATATTTGAAGCCAATTTACCTTTTGCACCTATAAAGGCGTTGTATTGATTATCAGTTTGTTGAATGTTTAAGGTAGGTGAGATAAATGGGTTTTCAGTAGCAAAATCTTTATAGGTGTTTTGAACCAAATCTCCGGTAACACCCGCTAATAAAATAAAAATATCATCTACTAATTTATAAGAAGCAGTTACGTTAGGGTAGAATTTAAATGAATTTGTACTGTTTTCTAAATCAAAAGTATAATATATTTTTGCACCAATGTTTATGCTCATATCGTCGTTTAATATTTCATAATTTGGACTTAAACCAAGATTTAAAAAACTGTATTTTATTTTATCTGGAGTTATGTAATTTTTATCAAATTTCCCGGTAACAAAATCTATTAAAAAATCACCGTTAATATTACTGTCTTCAATAGGGTATTCAAATTGAGGATTTGCTATAAATTGTATTTCGGAACTGCTATAATCGTCCATAAAACTTGTTATTTCAATTTTTCCACCTTGAAAGATTGAATCATCAAAATTGATATCTCCAGATAAGTTAACAGTCGTATATACTTGTTTCTCATCCATGGCATCAATAACATTTTCATTGTAAATAATGTTAGATGGTAAACCGTAAAAATTATATTGATTTCTTTTGTAGCCAGCGTTTACTTTCCAATCAAAATCACGCTCAAATTGTTTGTAATACAATGCTACATTGGTGTTTGAAAAATTATCATCTAATAATAAATCTTTAATTCCACCTTCTGATGAATGATAGTTTAGCAAAATTCCAAAGTCGCTGTATCTAGGGTCTCCAGCATGAACAAAAGCTTCAAGCAGTGGTGTTGTATAATTTCCAAATCCTGCCAATACATAATTTTCATACAAGCGCTCTTTAGGAGCCCTAACCAGTCCTTGTGCTTTTCCTTTAGAAGGGGTGAAGGTAGAGGCAACTGGAATTGAGAAAAACTGATAGTTTACTTGTTCTTTCTGAAAGCTATTAGAAGCATCAATTATTGGATTTGATTTCACTTTAAAAGCGTCTGATATTTTAGGCGTATATGGTTTTACAACCGAAATCTCTTCAGTTTTTAAGGTATCTGTTTTGGTTTCTTGAGAAAAAGAAATCGAAGAAATTAGTATTAGAAGATATGTTATGGTGAGCTTTCGCATTGTTTTTTTGTTTTGAATGATTAAAAGTTTAAAGATTGAAGGTTGAAAACTAGTATTCATTTTAATTTTTAACAGATTCGTTTGTTTTTGCTTGTTCAGTTTTAATGCTGTTTAATTCAGCAGTTGCTTCTTCAACCACATCGTCAAACTGGGCAAAGTTTTTTACCACACTTTCTAAAATATAAGTTGCCTGATAAGCATCATCTAGTTCATTGTAATTTTTTGCCATTACAATTAATCCTTTTGCGGCCCAATATTTATATGCAGCATAATTTGCTGCGATGGTTTGAACAATTTCGTTTGAAACGCGGTAACTTCCGTCTTTATTTTGGAAATATGCATTGTAGAATAAAGCTTCAGCTTTTAACTCTCCTGATGCAATTTTTTCAACTTCAGCGTATGCTTCTCTAGCTTTATCTTCATTTTCAGTTTTAATTGCTGACCGTGCTATTATAATGAAAGCGTCTGATTTTATCCTATCCTCAAGTTTTGGATTTTGCAATACCATATCAGCATAATCAACAGCCTTGCTGTAATTTTTTTCAGCATAATACCCCTTCATTAAATTGGACTGTGAAAACGTGATGTTTTGAGGTAAATTGGCAATAATTTCTAGTTGCTCTAAAACTGGTATTGCTTCTGACCAATTATCGTTTTCTAAATACACTAAGGACAATCGGGACAATGCACTTTCAGAAAATTCATTTTGTTCCTGGCTCGTTACATAAGTGTAGTATGGAATTGTTTGTGAATGTTGATTATCTGAAAATAACGATTGTGCCAAGTAGAAATTAACTTTTAAAAGATGGATTCCTTTTGGAAACCGGACCAAGTATTTTTTAAAATTTTGAATTGCTTTTTTATGATTATTCAGAAGGTATTGTTTCTCCGAAGATTCATACATATCATTGTCTAATTCAGCATCTGAAATATTAACAAAATCAACTGTTTTAACCCAAGTAGCATATTCATCAACACGGCCTAAATCAACATAAATTTGACGAATATTTTTAACTGCCTGATTTGCTTCAGCAGTAGCAGCAAAACGATTTACGACTGTTTTATAAGTTTTTAGTGCTAAATCGTTTTTATCGGTATTGTAATAAATCAATCCTTTTTTAAGTATTGCTTTTGAAACTAAGGGGCTATGACTGTGATTTGTAATAAGTTTATCAAAGCTTTCTAAAGCCAAATTGTTTTGAGCGTTTTTGATATAAGCATTTCCCAAAACGAAATAAGTGTCGTCTCTATAAATTGACTTTCTATGTTTTTGTAAGAATGACTTCAGTGCTGATATTTTTTCTTTTTCGTTACCAACAAGCCCATAACTAATTGCTTTTTGAAACTGTGCGTAATCCGCATCAATACCATTCATTTTTAATGCTTTGTTGTAAAATTCAATAGCGCTTTTGTAATTACTGTTAATGAAATAACCATCAGCAATTCTTAAATAACAGTCGTTTCGTCTAACAACATCATTTGTGTTTTTATCAATATATTTTTTAAATTGGACAGAGGCATTGGTGTAATCTTTTTGCTTGAAGTAAGTATAGGCTAAATTGTAATTTAAATGTTCAAACTCTGGTGTTTTTGAAGCTTCAGGTTTTGATGAAAATGATTTGAAATCGACTAATGCATTGCTGAAATTATCCAATCGGTAATTAGATTCTCCCTTCCAAAAAGTGGCTTGTGCTGTGAAAATAGGATCAGCAGAAACGGAAAGAGAATTATCAAAATTTTCTTTAGCGAGGTCATATTTCCCATCATTAAAAAACTCAGTTCCTCTGTAAAAAGAAACTTTTTGGTATAGCGCCCTTTCCTTAGTTGTTTTTTTGTTTTTTAAATGCGCTAAAGCCCCTTTATAATCTTTTGAAGTAATGTATGAGCTAATAATTAGATCGTTAATTTCTTCCTTGTTTGGTGAATTTGGGTATAGTGCTAAATACTCCTTTAAAACTTCAGGAACACTTTTATAAGGGTTTCCAATTTCATAACTTAATTTGGCATAATTTAGCCAAGCGTCTTTCTGAATTTCAGGTTCAAAAGGCATTTGGGCAGCATTTCTAAAAGCATTCAAAGCAGCTTGTTTTTCAACTAATTTTAAGTAACAATCAGCTAAATGATAATAGGCGTTTTGAGCAACAGCATTGTTTCCATCAATAATTTTGTTGAAGTTGCTAATTGCATTTTCAAAATTATTTTGTTTAAAATATGCATATCCTAAAAAGTAATAATCGGTGTTGTTCCATTTACCTCTTTTTCCTTTATAATTTTTTAAATAAGGAATTGCTTCATCGTATTTTTGCAAATTGAAATAACTTTCACCTATAATTTTTGAAACTTCAGAATGTTCAAGGCCTCTTGATTTCACTAATAATGGCAAGCCATATTCTATGGCTTTTTCAAAATTACCCAGCTTAAAATTCATGTCGGCTAAATAATAAGAAACATCTGTTTTAAAAGAGGCATCGTTTTCAACTTCACCTAAATATTTTCCTGCGGTATCGTAATCATCTTGATTGTATGCAATAAAGCCATAATAATATTTTGCCTGTGCACCGTATTGTTGGGAATCTAAGAGCATTAAAAAGTATTCTTTGGCTTGGGAATAATTTTTTGAAGCAAACAAAGCATATCCAAAATTGAAATTAAAGGCTTCCTCTTGTTTTAAGGTTAAATTTGTGGTGTTAACTTTTCCATACCAATTTGCAGCATAACCATATTTTCCAGTATTAAAATAATAGTTGGCCACATCTATAAAAGCACTGTTTCTTTTTGTACTGGTAGGATAATTATCTACAAAGTTTTGCATTAACGCATCTGAATTTGATTGACCCAAACGTACAGCGCAGTTTGCGGCATAATATTCGCAATTGGCTTTTAGTTCAGAAGAATCATCAAATTGCGTTTTTATTTCATTAAATTCTTGTTGTGCGGCAACGTAAATTTTGTTTTGATATAGGTCTAGTGCGTGGTTGTAATCTTTAAGTGAATTGGTGTAGATGGCAGTTTCTTGTGCTGAGAGCAAGGTAGTTATTAAAAACAAAAATAAAGGCAGCACAACTTTTTTATAAATCATTTTGATGAAAATTGAATGTTTAAAACTATAATCTAATAACGTTATATTTTATTGAAATTGTCTTGGCTTCCAAATTTTTTATAAAAGAGATTTGAACAATTTAAATTGGATGAATGATTTTAATTTGTGAAGTTTTATTATATGTTTGTATTCTATTGAATGATTGCATTTAAATAGTTATTTTTGATAAAAATTCGTAATTCAATGTCAAAGACCATACTTTCTTTAAACAATACTGAAATATTTCAACGCGAAAATTTAGTTTTATCTAATGTGAATTTACATTTAAATGAAGGTGAATTTGTATATTTAATTGGTAAAACAGGAAGCGGGAAAAGTAGTTTAATGAAAACATTATATGGAGATTTACCTCTAGAAAAAGGAACAGGAAGTATTGTTGGTTTTGATTTAAATAAGTTGAAAGAAAAGGAGATACCTTTTTTGCGTAGAAAATTAGGGATTGTTTTTCAAGATTTTAAGCTTTTGAATGATAGAAATATTTTTGAAAACTTGAAGTTTGTTCTTAAAGCAACTGGATGGAGAGATGAAGATAAAATTAAATTTAAAATAAATGAGGTTTTATCTAAAGTAGGAATGGACACGAAAGGTTTTAAGATGCCATTTCAGTTATCTGTTGGTGAGCAGCAACGTGTTGCTATTGCAAGAGCTTTATTGAATGATCCCGATTTAATTTTGGCCGATGAGCCAACTGGGAATTTAGATCCAGCAACTTCTGTAGATGTAATGAAAGTGTTAACGGATATCCATAAAAGTGGAAAAACTATTTTAATGGCAACACATGATTATGCGTTAATTCTAAAATTCCCATATAAAACTATTAAATGTGAAGGTGGTGAGTTGTTTGAAGTAGTTCAACAAAAAATGGGGGTTTAATTTATGATTTCAGTTCTAATACCAGTTTATAATTATAGCATAGTGGATGTACTAATTTA
>JADWMI010000332.1 GCA_015767395.1 Bacteroidota bacterium
ATTAATTTAAAAACACTATTTCACTTTAAAGAAATACATTAAAAATGAAATAGTGCTGTTTCGAAATACTATTAGAAATTATAGAATCTCTAATCGGTAATACTTCTTAAATATTTAATTCTAGAAATTGGGACAGATGATGATCATGTTCATTTTTTGATTCAAAGTGTACCGACCTATAGTGTAACGAAAATTGTAACTATAATAAAAAGCCTTATCGCTAGTGAAGTATTTAGGCGGTGTCCTGAGGTTAAGAAGCAATTATGGGGAGGTGAATTTTTTGGCAAGGGTTATTTTGTCAATACAGTAGGACAACATGGTACTGAAAATAAGATTTCACAATATGTTAAATCTCAGGGGAAAGAATCAGAATATGTAAAGATAAAGAGTGATCATCAACTGAGTTTGTTCTAAAAATGCCTCGTGGGCTTGCCCGGAGGATTATTTACTGCTACCGGATTTGAAGTCTTGGAAATATACAGCGACACCAAAAATTATTGCTTTGATGATTTAGGTGTAGAGCCAATGGGAAGTCATTACGCCAAAGAATGCAATGTGATGGGAGAAATATTACTTTCCAGACATGAACTGTTTTCTCAACCGCTACAAAATAGAAAAGAAACAACACACTTAACAACCAATCTCAATGCAAAAGAACTTGAAAAAATATATGGTTCAAGGGTAAGAAGCAGATTACGGGAGATGTTTAATCTAATTAGTTTTGATAGCGCTTCTGTGGATAAACGTAATTAAAAAATAGATTTTGTTAGAATCAGTTCACAATATAAAGATAGCTTTAATTCAGTAGTATAGAATGTTGTGAATTTTTCCTGATTGTTTCATATATTAAAATTTTATTCTTAACTCTAACTGTGAACTAAATTAGTACATCCAATCTTCATTTATTCTTTATTTTCCTAGAAAACGGATAACTTCTTTTGAAACTAATAAATATTTTAATCAGAAAAATTAAATGTTATTAAAAATTAAAACACATTAATAAATTAACTATTTGACTTATTACCCCTTTACATTGACCAAATTATAACTGAAAACTTAAAAATGAAAGTTATATTTTTGTAAATATCAATTCATAGCCAATGCGTAATTTTTTCTTTCTACTTTTTACACTTTTATTCGTTAAAGCAATTGCTCAAGATTTAAAGATAGATTATGCAATTGATTATGTTTCTACAAAAGAAGGTCTTCCACATAATTATGTGTCTAAAGTAATTAGCGACTCGTTAAATATAAAGTGGATTGCTCAAGAAAATGGAATTACCAAGTATGATGGAACTAATTTCACTAGAATTGAACCAGGTGTAAAATACCCTGGTTTAAAAAGTGAAAATATAGAAACACTGTTTCTTGATAGCGAAAATAATATATGGATTGGCACAAAAAGTGGTGGGCTTTCTATGCTGAATATTAAAACCAATATTCTTGAAAATTATAATGAAATTCTTTATAAAAATTACAATGGAATACTGAGAATTATAGCTATTACAGAAGATGATAGTGGTGATATTTGGATTGGTAGTGCTCAAAACGGTTTGTTTGTTTTAGACCCAACAAGTAAAAAGTTAATCAAACATTTTGAAATTTACCCAGTACAAAGCTTACTTACAGATAGCAAAGGAAATGTTTGGATTGGATCTTTTAAAAATCTAATGAAATATGATCCATCTGAAGATCGAATTATAAAGTTCCCAATAGAAGGAAACTCTATTCAAAACGTCATTGAGGACAAATCTAGAAATTGCCTATGGATTGCGACCGTCTATCCAAAAGAAAATACTAAAGATCATAAAATTTTTAGATTCGATTTTAATTCTCAAAAAATTACTGGAGTACCAACTGGAATCAATTTTCATTTTTTTAAATCACTCTATCTAGATCATAAAAATAGACTTTGGATAGGTACTTGGGGAAATGGGGTTTATAGAAGCAATCATGATTTGAGTAAATTTAGAAAATTAAATCTTGTAGGTTCAGAGCATTCTAAAAACACTATTAATTATGAAAATATATTAGATATACATGGTGACAAAAATAAGGTGATTTGGCTTTCAACTACATTTGCTGGTGTTGTTAAACTTACGGAGTCAAAAGGGTTTGAAAATTTAAATCAAGTTGTGAAAAACCCTATTTTACAAAATGAATTGAACTTTCAAAGTGTTTATAGTGATGACAATGAAGTGTGGTTGGGTACATTAAGAAGTGGTTTATTTAAAGGTAAGGGGCTTTCATCCCTAGAACAAGTTACCGACGTTGAAAAGTCAAAAATTTATTCGATATATAAAAATGATAATAATTTTTATATCGGATCAGAAAAAAAGGCATACATTTTAGATGATAAGGGATCGAAAATTGCATCAAAAGCTGTCAAAAAAGCAACAGGTTTTTTAGTTGAAAATAAAAATCATTTATGGATAGGAACCCAAGAAAACGGTATTTATAATTATGATATTTCAATTCCTGAAAATCCAGTTCTTATCAATCAATACCGAAGAAGTAACCAAAGAAGTCCTCTTGAAAGTGATAGAATAACTGCAATAGTTAAAGATGTTCATGAAAATTTATGGATAGGAACCTATAACGGTCTTCATTTATTTGATAGACAAAAAGAAAAATTTATTCATCAAAGTCAGTTATTAAATGAGTTCATTCCAAAAATTATAAACACCATTTATATCGATTCAAAATTTATTTGGGTTGGGACACCTAATGGGTTGTTCAAATTAAAATATAATAACAAAAAGCTTCAAATTATTGAAAAATATCATGAAGAACAGGGCTTAAATAATGACTTTATTTGTGGAATTACAAAAGGGAATAATAACAATTTGTGGATTACTACTACTACAAATTTAATTCGCTTTGATCAAAATAATAATTCCTTTAAGAATTATGGGAAAAATGATGGTGTTTATACTTCACAATTTAATTTACGAAGTTTTCATAATCATAATAACGCGCTGATTTTGGCAGGTGGTTCAGGTAATTTAACTTATTTTAAGCCTTCGAATATTTCTGAAAATGAAAATAAAGATGAGATCGTTTTTGCGCATTTAAAAGTCAATAATCAAAAAATATTACCAGGTGATAGTATTAATGGGAATGTTATTATTGATAAGGACATAAATTATATGGGTAAAATTATCTTAACCCATGATGAAAAATCATTTGATTTGACTTTTACTAAGAATGACTATCGCAAT
>JADWMI010000333.1 GCA_015767395.1 Bacteroidota bacterium
TGTCCCTGTACATTCCGCTCTGTCTGGAATACCGTCGTTTTCACTGTCGAAATCAAAATCATCATTGAGACCATCTTGATCTGTGTCTAAAGGAACACAGGTTGCCGTAATTTTGAATGCCGCACTGTTACTGTTTGTATCTGAAATATTTTTATGGTTATATGTAAAGGAATTAATCATACTTGATACAAACCTAAAAGTACCAGCGCCTATTGCAAGCGATGTTCCTTTAATTTTAAAATGAATTTCATAAGAAGAAAATTGGGTAATTCCACTTTCAAAAACACCATCATAATTTGTGTCAACTAATAACTGATCGTCTGGGTCAATTAGTGTAATGGTTTTGTCGTTCGTTACTTTGATAACAAATTCATCTTCATCGGTTAAAACACTATTACCTAAATTCGAATTATCAGCCAATTCAACTTTAATATTTAAGTCATTGTTAAAAAATAAAAGCTCATAATCTAAACTTGATTCAACCAAACCATTTTTTGAAGCGACAGTACTTTTAAAAGTTCCATCGGAACCTCCAATTAGGGTATTTGTATTGTCTCCAATTGGAGTAATATCCCCAGTATATGTATAGCCTCCAATAGGTAAACTTCCATTTAAAGGGTTTGTTAAATTTACAATTTGATCTCCATAAGATTCCGTACAATTTAAAATGCCATCATTATCATTATCAATATCTAAATTGTCAATAATTCCGTCATCATCAGTATCGTCTGGACAAATACTAATTGGAATTTCATCAGAATGTATTTTGTCTCCTTTACATGTAATTCCAACAATTTTGTAGGTACCTGTACTAAACGAACTTTCACCTGGAAATGTAGGTGTTATTGTTTTATCATGTACACCTGTAGGGATAAATCCACCTCCAGCGCCATCATCATAATACCATTCAATACTTTCAAAAGCACCCATGTTTGCAGCTTCTAAAGTGACATTATCTATGCAATTTCCAAGTGTAACAAAATCAGCCTCGAAATTAATTTCTGGAGCAGTTGGAAAACCAGAATAAAAACTTCCAGAGGTTGCTGAACCGTTAGAATTAAAGTATGCACAATATAATTCATCATCACATTGAACTGAAGTGTTGCCAGTTAAACCTAAAACTTTATAAGTAATATAAGTTGATTTTCCATCAACTGGGTAGGCAGTTCCAGTTATTGGAGATCCATTTATTTTAACTGTTGCACCTTGTTTGGTAACTATGGTAACACCTCCTTGGTAACTTGTGTTTCCAATTTCATTAATTTGAGCAATATTATCTACATTTCCACGAGTTTCGCAATCTAAAGGAGGTACAAAAAACATCCCTTGGTTAGCTTCTCCAGAACCTCCTACTCCTTGGTAGGCATATGCAGGTTCGGTAGTTTTAACATACATATTACCATTAGCACTAAATTGGTCACCTTCTATAAGGTAGTATTCTCCAGTATTTATGGTTGCTACAGGTCCAGAGTCATTATTAAGTGTAATTGATGTGTTATTTGAATGTGCAACAATTAAAACATTTTCCCAATCATTATTTCCATCACCTCTTACAAAAATATATTCTGAGCCAATTTTATCAGCACCAACAATTTGATCTATTCCATAGTCTCTACCACCTCCATTATGAAAACTCCCATTGGCAGAACCACAATTTACAGCGATTGGATTATTCGATTTAACCCAAGTACCGATTAGGCCATCTCTATTTATAGGACTATCGAAACTATTTGTAGCTACTGTAAAACTTTCTCCTTTGTTTAAAGTAGCATTTATTGGGAATGTTCCTGAATAATTTTTTACAACCATGCCTACAGGTAAATCATCAAAAGTTACTTGAGTGCCATCTTCAGTGGCCATTACAGAAACAAAATTCAAGTAATTATTTTGTGGATTTTCGTTGGTGAAAGTACCAACCCTAAATTCTGTTCCAAGAGCAGATAACCCTTTACTTACCAGTGCGCCTGCTTGAGCACCACCTCCAGCATTCATTCTTACTGAAACATAAATTAAATCTGAAGCTTCAATAATAAAACCTCTGCTGTTAACTATTTGACCTGTTGAGTTTGAAGGTATAAATAATTGTCCGAAACCTGGATCTAAATCTATCCTTTGTGGATTTGTATTCGAAACAATTCCAGTAATATCAAATGAAGATGAAAGTCCGACTTTTTTTATAGTATAAGCGACATCCGTTAAACTAGGTGTTGAAATGTAAAAATATTGATCTTCTGGATTTGCATTTCCAAATTCAGCAGCAGTTAAAGGAGGTATATAATGTGTTTTACTTAATTGTGAAAAACAAGTTTGTATTGCAAAAAATGCAATAATTAATAAGACGATATTCCCTAAACTAAATTTTTTCAACAAATAGGCATTTTTAATATGACCAAATTTATAAGAAAAAGTTTAATATTTAGGGTATAAATCGCACAAAAATAGGGTCATATGTTACAAATCTCTCTTTCTTAATAAAGCGTAAGATAAATAAATAAAAATAAAGGTCCAAACAGCCACAATAATTACGTCTAATGGTTGTACTGAAAAGTCTTTTGATAAATCTTCACCTGCGGTTTTTGCTACAGCTTTTACAGCGTCTAATCTTGTAAAAGGTTCTTTAATTAGATTAGCCATTGCTTCCAACGGGAAAAATTGCATTATTTCATCTACATAGTCTTCCATTTTCCAATAAGACATCCCTTTAGCAAAGCCTTCAACCATTGCCCAAACAAGCATAGCACCTACTGCAAAAGCAGATCTTTTTACCAAGATGCCTAAAAATAGCCCAAAAGAAAAGAATCCCACTAATTTCACGAAAAAGGCAAATAAATATTCTAAATCGGTTGTTACAATAGAAAATTCGTTGAAATCGGAATAAGCATACCCTAAAATTATGGAAACAAAAAATACGAATACCGTGGATATTCCTGCCAATAAAATAACGGTATAAAACTTTGAAAGAATAAATTCCTTTTTGCTTAAACCATCAATTAAATTTTGTTTTAAGGTCTTGTTACTGTATTCATTAGCCATCATCGAAACGATTACAAGTAACAAAAAGAATTTAAAAATCGAAGCCATAAAAGTATTGAAATGCCAAATGTATGGGAAGTTAAAAATTCCTTGTTCAGCCAAATGGAATTCAATAGGTCCAATATCAAACTTAATAGCAGCAATTAAGGCTATGGAAGTTAGTAACAAAAAATAA
>JADWMI010000334.1 GCA_015767395.1 Bacteroidota bacterium
TCTACAATATTATTCAAGTACTTGCACTGCCTTATTTTTATATTTGAATAGTTTCACACCTCTAATAGGTAGATACGCCATCTCTTGTAATATCTATAACAGATTTACCATTATCAAACTCTTTTAAAATTGAAGCTATTTGCTGTGGACTAAATTTACTTTTTCTCATAATTACTATTTAAAGTTAAAACTATTTCTACACTTTTAAACAGTTCTGTTTTTGGGGAAGCTTACATTCGAGTTTCTATAATAATTCAAACTTGTGCAGCGAAAGCGTAAGCAAAAAAAGGGCAGAGCGTAAAAAATGTTTTGTAAACATTTTTAGTGAATGAGCCAGATGACCTATAGAGTCTCGTGTCGATAACGAAATAAGCATAGAATTCAAAAAAGGATTATTTAACAAAATCTGGCCATCTTTTTAAATACACAATAAACTTTTCACCCAAGCCCTCTTTTTTAAGATACGCTTCTGAAACCGGAACTGCAATTGGATTAAAAGTTGGATTTTCTAGAACCAGCTTTGGAAAGTTGTGATGCAATATTGCTGAAGTTCCAATAGATACAAAATCTACGCCAGCATCTAAAACTTTCTGAACATCCACAGCGTTGTAAATTTTTCCAGCAACCGTCCATTTTACATTTTTAAAATCTAAGGTCTTAAAGTGTTCTAATAACGTGATTTTTTGATATTTTTCTTCATTGGGAATTTTAAAAACATCCCACAAGGATATGTCTAAAAAATCAATATTTCCTCCATCAATTAATCGCTGACAAACCAATTTCATCTCGTTTATGTCCATTCCAAACCTTTCAGGAGATAATCGTACGCCAAGTAAAAAGTCATTACCACATTTTTCTCTAATGCCATCCACTATTTCAAATAAAAGTCGAGACCTGTTTAACAGTGAACCACCATAATCATCCGTTCTTTTATTTATTTCTGAACTTAAAAATTGAGTTAAAATATAACCGTGAGCACCGTGAACTTCAACACCATTATAACCACCTTTTTGAGCACGAATGGCTGCAGTAATAAAATCATCTCTTAATTGTTTAACTTCTTCCAACGAAAGTCTGCGGGCATTGGTTTCCTTATTACCAGAAGGACAAACAGGCCTTCCATGTATCAATTCCGCAGGAGAACGCATTCCTGCATGGTGCAATTGAATAATAGCAATACTTCCCTGTTCTTTAATATTGGTTGTTAATTTTAGATGTCCTTCAATTAAGTGATCACTAAAAATCCCCAATTGACCAGAGAACCCCTTCCCTACTTCTTGAACATGTGAGGCGCAAGTCATGACCAAACCAAAGCCTCCCTCTGCTCTCAAAGTCAACCATTTTAATTCATCATTAGAGAGCCGTCCATCCTCATAACTTTGTCCGTTAGTTAATGGAGCTAGCATAAATCTATTTTTCATTGTTGTACCACAAGGGAAAGTTATGGTTGAATTCGCATTGGTCATAGTAAAAAATTAATAAGATGTTGAGTTCAAATTTAAACAGAAATTTCAACAGATCCATAAACCCTAACAATATAATTCCCATTTAAAAAACTTGCAACAGCTATTTCACTTTGTAAAATAACACCCTTATAATCATTCTCAAGCAATAGTTGTGCTGCCTGAACCAAAGGTGCTGCAGTAGTTGTTTGAATAGCTCTTAAGCTATGCTTTCCAACTTTTTGTGGAAACATACGCTTTGCAAGCTCCCGTCTTTGTAAAACACCCTTTTCATCCTTACCTTCAACAGCTGCATACAAAACTATTTGATCATCCTCAACATGAGGAATAACAGCTTCCATTTTTTGCTGTAAGGCTACAATTGAGTCAGGCGAATTTTTTAATGTAGAAAGTTGCTTTTCAATCCAGGCATAATGGCCCGGATGCCTCAAAGTTTTATAGTCGAGTAAACCTACTTTACCTGAAAATGCATCTGGTAAATCTGCAGCACCACCAGAAGTAAGATCTTCTTCATAGACAATACCCTCAATTATAATGGTCGCTCTTTCTGAAAGAGATGGCACGGTCGTTTTTTTAAAATATCTAAGAACAATGGCATCTTTTAAATATTCAGTGGCTACACCAACCGGACTCCATGTAAATCCGTAATAATGCGGACTAACAGCGTGATTCGTTAAAGCGCCAACTTTAAATTCCAGTTTGTCTACTTTGTTTACTTTAAATTCATTACAAAACTGTTTAAAAATAGCATTGGCCAATATGTCAATATAGCCAGGGGCAAGTCCTGTTTGAAGTAAAAACCCAGAAGAAGCGTCCTTTGCTAATTTTATTATCTCTTCAGTTTCCGCAACATACTCAGTCAAATTTGCATAATGTAGGTTATAATCATTGGCCAGCTTGGCTATTTTTGGAGCCAGGTTTCCTGGCAAACAATCAAGAAGTATATCACTTTGAAGTAATATCGTTTTCATTTCATCTGTCACAATATCTAATGAAAGATGAAAGGCGCTAACTGAGCTAGGTTTTGTAGTTCCTTCTTCAATCCATCTGGCTACCTTCTCCGCTTTTGAAGGGGTCCGATTTCCAATAAAAAGAGTCGGTTTAACGCCACTCCATTCCATTAAAATCAAACCTGCTGCTTCGGCAATTCCGCCAGCGCCTGCTATGATAATTGTGTGATGCTTTTTCATACCTAAATTTAATTATTATTTTTCAAAAAAACACCATGAACCGATAAATATCAAGTTATTCTAAAATAGGTCACGCCTCTATTGTATAAAAACACAACAACAATTACTGTGTCTTTTTATGGGATTACAAGGGAATTGCATCGTATTTGTTTTTGAATAAAACCCTTATCAAAGAAATTCTTAAATCAAAAAACCCACCTCATTGAGGTGGGTAAAAATTGCTATGAAAAAGAAATGAGAAAATATTTGATACTATTAGTTACTTTCTTAGTTGTTCAAAGTCTATGCGCTCAAGAATTTTATTTATTAATGGGCGTAAATTTCACTAAATATGATTATAAAAACGCTCTTGGGCAGACAAATGAGAACATAAATAACGGTAGGTATAAAGGGCGTTTGAAGGCCCTTTATACAATATTGTAAACCGTGATTAGTCAGTCAATGTCACCACTACTCGATCCAACGTTCCTGTAAACGCAAAAACACCACCTTCATAACCCTTGTCAACTTGTGTACCGGAATCCATTCCAATATCAAATGTTTAGGCAAG
>JADWMI010000335.1 GCA_015767395.1 Bacteroidota bacterium
TTTATCTGTCAACTGCATTAATTAAGTGTTATCTTATTTCTTCCTAAGGTAATAAAATCTTCTACCTCCAATTTTTTTAATATTCTTGAAACTGCTTCTCTTGAGACTCGTAAATCTCGAGCAATGTCAAAATGCTTTCGATTTATTACTTTATCCTTGTGAATCAGACTTGTATATTCCACATATTTTTTCACCCTAAACTCTAAATTTTCAAAAGCAATATCGTTTATTCTTTCTAATAGAAACGAAGTTTGATTTTGGTTCATTTTTAAATAAAAAGAACGCCAAGAATTATATTTTAAAAACCACGAATTTACAGTTTTTGCAGGTACGGCTATGTAAGTTACGTTACTTTCAGCTTTAATTCTAATTTCACTTTTTTTAGTTTCTAAACTATATGTGATTGCAACCGCACTACTTTCATTGTCAGATAAATAGTGTAAAAATATCCCATTCCCTTTCCCATCACGTCGCATCACCTTTGCAACTCCAGAAATAAGTATAGGAATAAAGTGAATTTCTCTTCGTATTTCTAAAATTATTTGATCAGGTTCCGCATGTTTTAAAATACCATAATCACATAACTCTTTCAGAATTTTAGGTTCAAAAATTTCAGAAAAATTATTTGTGACAATTTCATGTATTTTCATGTACCTACATTATTATATTAAAAGAGTCACCAACTAGTTTCATTTAAAACTTTTTAGTGTGGTAATTTATTTTTAAGAGCACCATATAAAAACGCCCCTAATGTAGCTCCAAAAATGACAATTAAAATTGAAACTACTCCTTTACCAACCAGTACAAACATTGGCCCTGGACAAGCGCCTGCTAAGGCCCAACCCAATCCAAATAAAATACCACCAAGCAAATTTCTATACAATCCCTCCTTTTTTGGCGCAACATGAATTTCTTTTCCTTCAAAGGTTTTTACAACCTTTTTTTTGAACAATAACATACTTACCATTCCAATCATTACAGCTGAACCAATAATTCCATACATGTGAAACGATTGAAATTTGAACATCTCATAGATTCTATACCATGAAATTATTTCGGCTTTACTCATTACAATTCCAAAGAGAATACCTACTAAAAAAAATTTTATATATTTCATAATATTGCTTTTAAAATAATAATGGCAAAATAAACCAAGTCATAATCAAACCGCCAATAAAAAATCCAATCACAGAAATCAACGAAGGAAGTTCTAAATTACTCAACCCAACAATGGCATGTCCGGAAGTACAACCACCAGCCCATCGCGCTCCAAAACCAACCATGACACCCGCAATTAACAGAATAAAAAATCCTTTGAGCGTTAACATGGTTTCAATACTAAATATTTCATCAGGTAAATAAGTTGCTCCAGCATTGTGGATTCCTATATCAGATAAATCTTTTACTGTTTGTGGATTTAAAGCTACAAGATCACTTGGTGACAGCCATTGTGAAGCTATAAAACCACCTGTAATTGCTCCTACAACAAAAATTAAGTTCCAAGTATTTTGTCTCCAGTCAATTTTA
The DNA here is from genome assembly GCA_015767395.1 of Bacteroidota bacterium. The sequence goes on from JADWMI010000335.1 coordinate 1,528, forward strand.
AAATAATCAACAAATTTCCCTGCACCCCCTATAGAACAAAACGTTTCTAAATTAGACGAAACACCAAATTTCTCACCAAAATAGTAGAGCAAGAACATGATAAAAGCAATAACAGGCCCGGCAACATACCAAGCCCAAGGTTGTGAAATAAATTCCATAATTTATAATTAGTTAGTGAGTTTTATAAAAATATTGTATAAATTACGCTGTTCTGCAATATATACTATCGCATTAAAATTCCAAAATTTCAATCTTATTTCTATGCAATTTAATTTTCCCTTCGTTTTCCAATTGTTTTAGCAATCTTGAAATCACTACCCGAGAAGTATGCATATCATAAGCAATATCTTGATGCGTGGTATTTAGGGATGTTTCGCGCATAATTTGAGCCTTATCTGTTAAATACTTATACAAACGCTCATCCATCCTCATGAAAGCCAAAGTATCAATAGTTTCCATCATTTCATTCAGTCGAATATTGTAACTGTCAATTACAAAATTCCTCCAAGATTTGTACTTTACCAACCAATCATCTAACTTTTCCTTTGGAAGGAAAATAATTTCCGATTCTTTTTCAGCAATGGCTCTAATACCACATTTACCATTGGAAATAGCACTTGCAAATGAACTTGCACAAGTGTCACCCTTTTCTAAAAAATACAACAATATTTCTTCGCCTTTTTTATCTTCTCTAACAATCTTTATAGCTCCATCCAATAATAACGGAACTCCTTTCATTTGGTCTCCTAAATCAACCAATAGCTCGTTTTCTCTTAATTTTTTATAGACGCCAACTTGCTCAATCTCGTCCAACAATTCCTTTTCAAATACAAATGAATAATAATTGTCTAATTTTTCTCTAATCATTTTAGATAATTTAAAATTTTTGAAGTAGCACCTGTTTTGTTTACTACATAATTCAGCGCATTACTACTCGCCTTTTCTCTCTTTTGATTTTCACTAAAAAAATCGCTTAAAAGTACGGATAATTTTTGAGAATTATCAACTACAAAACAAGCCTCATTTTCCACCAATTCAACGGCTTCATTAAATTTTTGGTAATTAGGACCAATAACAACTGGAATCCCAAAAGTTGCCGGTTCTAATACATTATGAACACCCGATTTTGTATAACCACCACCAACATAAGCGATGTTTGCATAGCTGTAAATTTTAGTGAGAATACCAATTGTATCAACAATAAATACCTGAAAACCCTTTAGATCTTTTTCTTCTTTCTCCGAAAACAAAACTGTTTTTTTCGAAATAGATTTTATTAAGTTGTCAATTTCATTCTTATTGATGTTGTGAGGAGCAATAATAAATTTTTCCTTTTCTGATGCATGATTGTTTATATAATCCACCAATAAATCTTCATCCTCTTTCCACGTACTTCCAGCAACCAGTGTATAAGTATTATTTGTAAACGCTGCTATAAAATCAAGTTCATTATTTTGTTTGGTAATTTCAAACACCCTATCAAATCTGGTATCACCACTCACAGTAACATTACTGTAATTAATATTATTTAATAATTTTTCTGAATTTTGATCCTGCACAAAAAAATGAGAAAAGGCTTTTAATGATTTTCGCATCCAACTGCCATACCATTTAAAAAAGGCCTGCTCTTTTCTGAAAATTCCAGAAACTAAAATGGTTTTTGTTTCTCTG
>JADWMI010000094.1 GCA_015767395.1 Bacteroidota bacterium
GCAATTGCGATATCTGCTTCATATCTCTTTTGCATTAAAAAAACAAAATTCGATTCCGTCAATCTATATTTTCGCTGGTAATTTAAAAGTTTTTGCTCTTTTAAAGGTAATTTGGTCAATTCATAATTGTAATTACCCAATCTCTTTTTACTATTATTTAAAGTTACAAGTGTAGTCTCTTTTAATGAAGATAGATTTTCAAGTAAAACAGTTCTAGTGGTTTCAAGCTCCTGCTCTATTTGAATAAAAGAAGGATGACTTATAGTAACCTCCTCTGATAATTTTTCCTTTTGAATGGAAAGTTCTGTCAACCTCCCAACCATTGCAGAGATAGACCCATCCTCAATATTAATAATTGCCGGAGCAGGTATTTTAACGTAACTTGAATTTGATTTAATATAGTTTTCTAAATTTTCAAAATAGGCTATTCTATCCGATAATTGCAGTTGCATTTTATCCAAGCCCAATGTTTGTGAAAATATTTCACCTGCCTCTGCCGATAAGTTATAAATAGAATTTTGCTCTTTAAAACTTTCAATATTGTCTTCAATTAACTTCAAGGTATCTGAAGTGTTTTTAAACTGATCATCAATAAATTTCTTCGTATTATAGGCGTAGTTTGTTTTTTGCTCTAACTCACCTATGGCTAAAACCTCAATTGTTTTATTTAAATAATCAACAATTCTATTTTTATTCGGTCCTGTTAGAGATAATTGTACCAGCGATGTCCCTGACAATCCATTTGCCCTTACACCTCTATATCTTCCAGTTACACTTTGAATGGAGTTTAAATTGATGAAAAACGATTTTCCTGTTAATATATCGTACTCATTAACTTTTATGATTTGAGCCTTTAAAAATGGTAGATTTATATATTCATCAAGCAAGTATGATTTTGTGAAGTTTTTCTTTTCAAAATTTAAATCTCTTAATTTCTCATCTTTATAATTTATTAACTTGTAGTTAGTTTCATCATTAAAATCAACCGATAAATTAAAGTTTTCCTCATCAATAAAATCAATTTTTATAATCGTATTGATCAATTGAAATTGGTTTGGTTGTAGTTTAATTAAGAAAGGTGTTTCTCCATAAACGTCTTCATTTCTAAATTGCTCCTCTTTTAGATAATCAATATAAAATTCTAATTCCTTAACTACTTTTTCATTATGTGAACGTGTTGTCAGGGCTTTTCTAATAGATTCTACCTTATCACTAACGCCTCCCCAATTAAAAGCAATACTGGTTCCTGAAGAAAAAAGTGGATTTTGCTTTTCTTTTACGGTAATGGTCGCATTTAATCCATAAATTTTTTGAGCTGATAAATTAACGTAAAAAGCAATTGACATGGCAATTGCAATAGTTAGCACAAACCATTTCCAATTAGAAATAATACGAAATATAAAATCCTTAATATTTGAAATTTGTTCGGCAGGATTTTCAACAAATGTAAATTTACTCTCCATTTTAAAAACTAAAGACTTTTAATTAATAAGTAAGTAGTAACGCCCAATGTAAAAATAGAAATTACAGTGGTAAAGGTCTGCAAGCCTGTTGTGCCAATACCCCACGTTTTTTGTTTTAATGGAGCTACATAAATGACATCATTCGGTTTTATATAAAAATTATCTGATTCAAATACTTCTATTTCCAATAAGTTAATTTTAAATTTCTTAACACCATCAATTGTTTTTCTAATAATCACAATTTTTTCTCTATCTCCGTGAATACTAACATCCCCAGCATTGGCTATGGCATCCACAATTGTCACTTCATTTTGAACAATATTTTTTGTTCCAGGTGAACCTATTTCCCCCGTAATAGTAAAATTAATTCCTGCTAATTTTACAGTAACAAAAACAGATTCCACTTTCTTTAAAAATTTGACTAGTTCCCCTTCTATTTTTTCCCGAACCTCTTTTTCTGTATAGCCTAATACATTCAGTTCTCCAATATATGGAATTCGAATATTTCCATGTCTATCAACAGTATAACCAGAAAAATATAAATCTCCTCCTCCACCTGAACTCATAAACAGCGCTACGTTTTCTGGATTTTCAGCTTTAATATCTATCGATAAAACATCATTAACCTGTAATCGATAAGGCTCATTGTTTAATTTGTAAACCTCTGATTTACTAACAGGTTCACCTTGGAAATAGGTTAGTTTTTTTGCTGGAATACAAGACGATAAAAGACTAAAAATGAATAAATATAATAAATAGTTCTTCATAAAATATATAATGTGGGTATAGCAAATATAATTTTAAATAGCGTTATAAAATAATTTTTCAACTACTTTTGGCAGTAAATATAGCTTTATGTGGTTTAAAATAAAATCATATCTTACATTTTTATTGAAATCTACCAACCAACACGGTGTACATTCTCCTTTTGTATATAATTTGGTGACCAAATGTTTCTATAATAAAACAAACCCAACTAAAAAAGAAGCATTTTTAAAAATCAAAAAACGGATTGCTAAAAACTCAAAAATCATTGAGGTTACCGATTTTGGAAAAGGCTCAAAAATTTTTAAAACCAACCGACGTAAAGTTGCTGACATTGCCAAAATTGCTGGTATTTCAGATAAAAGAGCTTATCTATTGATTAGAATCTGCTCGTATTTTAAGTTTGATAGTCTCTTAGAAATTGGCACTTCAGTTGGATTGGGAGCAGCTGCTCTTTCTATTGGAAACCCTATGGCTAAAATTTCTACGCTCGAAGGCTGCAAAAACACTTCCGAAATCGCTAATGAACTTTTCACTGAATTTAATTTGTTAAATATTGAACAATATGTTGGTAACTTTAACGAAACACTTCCTTCCGCTTTAAAAAACAATGCGTTTGACTTCGTTTATTTCGATGGAAATCATCAAAAAGAAGCAACCTTACTGTATTTTAATAATTGCTTAGCAACAGTGCATAACAATACTGTATTTATTTTTGACGATATCAACTGGTCTGTTGAAATGCAACTTGCTTGGGAGGAAATAAAAAAACATCCAAAAGTGAGTGTTAGCATTGATACTTATTTTTGGGGAATTGTTTTTTTTAGAAAAGAACAAAAAAAAGAACATTTCACTATCAGAATATAATTTTATTAAATTAATTATTATTTAAATTTGCCTTATGAAAATATATACAAAAACTGGAGACAAAGGTAAAACTTCATTGTTTGGAGGAACACGAGTTCCAAAATATCACTTAAGAATTGAAGCTTACGGAACAATTGATGAATTAAATGCCCATATAGGTTTAGTGAGAGATCAAAAAGTTGATGATCATACTGCTTCCATCTTATTAAAAATTCAAAATGAATTATTTACATTAGGTTCTATGTTGGCAACACCCCCTGAAAAGGAATTGTTAAAAAGTGGTAAACAAAGGTTAAATATCGAAAAAACGGATGCCAATAAAATTATGGTTCTTGAAAAAGAAATGGATACAATGAATGAGACCCTGCCTCCTATGACTCATTTTATTTTACCTGGCGGAAACCCTATTGTGTCACATTGTCATATTGCCCGTTGTGTTTGCAGAAGAGCTGAACGAATCACCACTCAATTGAGTGACGAAAGTAACTTAAACCCACAAATCTTAATGTATTTAAACCGACTATCTGACTATCTTTTTGTATTGGCACGAAAATTGACATTTGATACTAAATCTCTTGAAATCCCTTGGATTCCTGAGAAAATAAAATAAGTTCTTTTTAAATTTGAAAAAAAAACAAAAATGACTTGTTTTTGTGCTTAAAAAAATTATTTTTGCAGAAATATTAAATAATAGTAAAGCTATGTATTGGACATTAGAATTAGCATCGTATTTAGCAGATGCACCTTGGCCAGCAACAAAGGATGAGTTAATTGATTATGCTATTAGAACTGGAGCACCTTTAGAGGTTGTTGAAAACCTACAGGAAGTAGAAGATGCTGAAGAAAATTTCGAATCGATTCTTGAAATTTGGCCCGATTATCCTTCTGAAGATGATTATCTTTGGAATGAGGATGAATATTAAAGGAAAGTAAATTTAAAAGTCTCTATGGAGGCTTTTTTTTTGCTTATTAATCGTTAAAAACAAATAGAATTTAAACTATTTATTTTAAATTCGCATGCAGTAAAACCACAAACTATTACACAAATTTATTGTGTAATTAAATGAATCATAATAATAAAAAACATGAGTCTCATAAATTCAATTCTTAAAGTATTTGTCGGAGATAAATACAAGAAAGATTTAAAATTGCTTCAACCAATTGTTGCAGAAGTAAATAAATTTGAAACTGAAATTTCAAACCTTACAAACGATCAGTTACGCGATAAAACAAATTATTTCAAACAAAAAATAAAAGAAATTACCCAGCCTTTTACTTCTCAAATTGAGCTTTTAAAAGAAGAGACGCTAAAAGCAAATATTGATAGGAAAGAAGAAATTTATACGGAGATTGATCAATTAGAGCAAAATTCCTATGAAGCTACTGAAATTGTTTTAACAGAAATTATGGCAGAAGCATTTGCTGTAATAAAAGAAACGGCAAAACGTTTCACTCAAAACAAATCTATCACTGTTACCGCTACCCCTTTTGACAGAGAACTTTCTGCAACAAAAGGAAATATAACATTAGACAACGAAAAAGCCATTTGGGAAAATGCTTGGGATGCACAAGGAAAAGAAATTACTTGGGACATGATACATTATGATGTTCAGTTAATTGGAGGTTCTGTTTTACATAGTGGTAAAATTGCTGAAATGATGACTGGGGAAGGTAAAACGTTGGTTTCAACCTTACCTGTTTACTTAAACGCATTAACTGGAAAGGGTGTTCACGTTGTTACGGTAAATGATTACTTAGCAAAACGTGATGCTGCTTGGATGGGACCAATTTTTGAATTTCACGGATTAAGTGTCGATTGTGTAGACCATCACCAACCAAATTCCGACGCGCGAAGAAAAGCATACAACTCTGATATTACATACGGTACAAATAACGAATTTGGTTTCGATTATTTACGCGATAATATGGCGCATTCACCAACTGAATTGGTACAACGCCCACATAACTACGCTATTGTAGATGAGGTCGATTCTGTATTGGTTGATGATGCTCGTACGCCTTTGATTATTTCTGGAGCAACTGCAAATGCTGACCGTCATGAATTTAATGAACTAAAACCTAGCATTGACAAAATTGTTTCAACGCAACGAAATTACTTAACCAGTGTTTTAGCAGATTCAAAAAAATTAATTAAGGAAGGAGATACTAAAGAAGGTGCTTTTTTATTGTATCGCGTTTTTAGAGGCTTACCAAAAAGTAAAGCCTTAATCAAATTTTTAAGTCAGGAAGGCATCCGACAACTCTTGCAGAAAACAGAGAATTTCTATATGCAAGACAACAATCGTGAAATGCCTAAGATTGATGAAGAGCTGTATTTTGTGATTGATGAAAAAAACAATTCTATTGAATTGACAGATAAAGGAATTACATTCTTATCGGGTGATGATGGAGATGAAAGTTTCTTTATTTTACCAGATTTAAGTACTGAAATTGCGCATATAGAAAATAAAAATTTAAGCACTGATGAAACAACTTCTAAAAAAGAAGAATTATTTCAAGATTTTAGCGTAAAAAGTGAACGTATTCACACCATGAATCAACTATTAAAAGCCTACACTTTATTTGAAAAAGATATTGAGTATGTAATAATGGAAGATAAGATTAAGATTGTTGATGAACAAACGGGTCGTATTATGGAAGGCCGTCGTTATTCAGACGGTTTACATCAAGCCATTGAAGCTAAAGAAAATGTTAAAATTGAAGCTGCTACTCAAACATATGCTACGGTAACACTTCAAAATTATTTCAGAATGTACCGCAAACTTTCAGGTATGACGGGTACTGCAATTACAGAAGCTGGGGAATTTTGGGATATCTATAAATTAGATGTTATTGAAATCCCTACAAACGTACCATTAATTCGTAAAGACCGTGAAGATTTAGTTTTTAAAACCAAGCGTGAAAAATACAATGCGGTTATTGATGAAATTGAGAAATTAGTAAATGGAGGTCAGCCAGTATTGGTTGGTACAACTTCTGTTGAAATTTCTGAATTGTTAGGAAGAATGCTTTCTATTAGAAAGATCAACCACAACGTTTTAAATGCAAAATTGCATAAAAAAGAAGCCGATATTGTTGAACAAGCAGGGCAGCCTGGTATTGTAACAATCGCAACAAATATGGCTGGTCGTGGAACAGATATTAAATTATCTGATGAAGTTAAAAAAGCAGGTGGTTTGGCCATTATTGGTACTGAACGTCATGATTCTCGACGTGTAGACCGTCAGTTACGTGGTCGTGCAGGTCGTCAAGGTGATCCAGGATCTTCACAATTCTACGTATCGTTAGAAGATAATTTAATGCGTTTATTTGGATCAGAGCGTATTGCTAAAATGATGGATAGAATGGGCCTTGAAGAAGGTGAAGTTATTCAGCATTCTATGATTACCAAATCTATTGAAAGAGCACAACGTAAAGTTGAAGAAAATAACTTTGGTGTTCGTAAGCGTTTATTGGAGTATGATGATGTTATGAATTCACAACGTGAGGTTATTTACAAACGTCGTCGTCACGCTTTATATGGTGATCGTTTACAAGTTGACATTGTTAATATGGTATTTGACACATGCTCAGGCTTAGTTCAAGAAAATAAAGGTTCAAATGATTATCAGAATTTTGAATTTGAATTAATTCGTTTTTCTTCTACAAGTTCACCATTTTCTGAAGAAGAATTTAAAACGCTTAGCGTACAAGAATTAACGGATCAGCTTTTTGATATCGTTTACAAAAATTACAAAGAAAAATTAGAAAAAAATGCCAAAGCTGCATTTCCGGTAATTAAAGATGTTTATGAAAATCAAGGTGACAAATACGAACGTATTGTTGTTCCTTTTACTGATGGTACTAAAGAACTTAAAGTAGTTACCAACTTAAAAGAAGCCTATGAAAGTGAAGGTAAAGTTTTAGTTACCGATTTTGAAAAAAATATCACATTGGCTATTATTGATGATACTTGGAAAGATCATTTACGCCAAATGGATGAGTTAAAACAATCTGTTCAAAACGCGACTTACGAACAAAAAGATCCGTTGTTAATTTATAAGTTTGAATCGTTTGAATTGTTCAACACAATGCTTGACAAGGTAAATAAAGAAGTATTATCTTTCCTATTCAAAGGAAAATTACCTTCGCAAGATGCAACTCAGGTTTCCCAAGCACGCGAACAAAAAAGAGAAAAAGTTCAATTAAGTAAGGCTGACTATCGCAGCCCAACTGAAGGAGGCCAAACAAATCAAACACAACAACCACAAGTAGTTGAAACTATAGTACGTTCTGAACGCAAAGTTGGAAGAAACGAGCACGTTACCATTAAAAATGTTATGAGTGGTGAAAACAAAACGCTGAAATTTAAACAAGCGATTCCATTAATTCAAAAAGGTGAATGGGTACTTGTTGAAGAATAAGATAAAATGCTTAAATTTTAATTGATGACATTCAAATATGCTATCATCTTAAAATAATGGCACATAATTAATAAACTAAAGGTAGCAATTTTTTATTGCTACCTTTTATTGTTTTATATCGTTTTCTTTTAAATTTTATTTTGAATTATTCAATTTCAACATAAATATTTGGAAAAAGTAATAAAGTTAATCATATGAAAACTTAAAATACCATCATTAGAATTGGTTGCCAAGTATTCATAAAGATATTATGTGTCTACTTTTTTAAACATAAAAAAGCCTACTAAATAATTAATAGGCTTATACTTAAAAAAGTTATGTAGATGCTTAGATCACTTTTACGTTTACTGCGTTCATTCCTTTTTTTCCTTCTTGTAATTCAAATTCAACTTCATCACCTTCACGGATTTCATCTATTAATCCTGAAATGTGTACGAAATGTTCGCTGTTTGAACCTTCTTCTTTGATGAATCCAAATCCTTTAGTTTCATTGAAGAATTTTACTGTTCCTTTACTCATTGTTAAAATTTATTATATTATAAGCTGCAAATGTAATATTTATTTATATAAATACATAACATTTATTTATTTATTTTATTTTATTTTTAATGACGGTAATATTTCCATTGTTTTGATGGTTATAGGTAGTGAAAGATATTGATCAACATTTTCTGAAGCTTGTATTTTTAAAACCACATTCATCCCCTTTGAAACCATCCCAAATGCAGCAAAACCTTGTCCATCTGAATTTCTTTCACCCCCAAAATCTAATGACGGCTGCTTGTTGATACAGATAAAAAAACTGCTTTGAGCCGAATTTGGTGCTCCTCTTGCCATGGATATCGTACCATTTAAATGTTTTAGACCTGTTTCCTGGGTGGTTTCAAGTTCAATTGGTTGAAATAATAAGCCTTCCGCAACATCCCCTCCTTGTATCACTTCAATTTTCACCTTTCTATCGGCTTCGTTTTCAGCAGTACATACTCTAAAAAAGGAATCATTGTCATACAGACCTTTCGAAACATATTTCAAAAAATTCTCAACTGTTTTTGGCGCCTT